>JBGTNF010000340.1:0-5188 GCA_041743205.1 Thermomicrobiales bacterium
CGCCGTCGATCGCCCAGGCCGCGAGGGCGGGGTGGAACGCGCCTTCGCCATCGGCGATCAGCACCTCGAGCCCTTCCGCCGCCAGCCACGACTTGATCTCGGCGTAGAGCACGTTGTCCTCGTGAAATGCTTCTTCCAGCCAGTAAATGTTGGCGTCGGCCGTTTCCCGCAGCACCTGTTTGGTGAGGTTCAGGTTCCAGCCGTTGTTGGCGTCGATCATGACCGTCGCCTCGGGCCCGACGGCCTTGCGTACGCCCTGGATGATCGCGATGTCGCGGACCGTGCCCGCCTCCAGCGCCATGTGCCGGGCGCCTCGCCCGACCTTGATCTTGAACGCGCGGTGCCCAAGGTCCCACCCCTCGCGGGCTTCGTCAGCGATGAGCTCGACCGCGGCGGCATCGTCGGCCAGGTGCAGGTCGTCGAAGTAGAGCGAGGTGTCATAGGTCCGGAGCTTCCGCGGGGCGCCGCCGATGACTGCGGCGACGGGCTGGCCCGCCTGCCGGGCGGCGAGATCGAGCAGCGGGAACTCGGCGAAGGTCCATCCCGGCTGCACCCGCCCTTCCTCGATCAGATTGGCGGGCGCCTGGCCGAGCAGCGATCCGAGCTGGGCCTCACTGGCCCGGCAACGCCCGAAGCCCATCGCGCCGTCCGAGGTGGTCAACCGCACCAGCGGCAATCGCGCCACGTCGCCGTGATGTCCCAGGCGGGCGTTGCTGCCGGCGGCACGGGGGCGCTTGCCTTCGAGAGTCGCCATATCGATTCGGGTGATCGTTGGATTCATGCGAGGTACTCCTGCATTGATGACCGGTTCATTCCGGCAGCATGATACGGGCGATTGGCGCCTGGCGAAACCGGCCGGCAACGGAGGGGCCGTGAAACTCCTTGTCGAATGCGGGCGCCCACCCTAGGATTTGAAGAGGCAGCGGCCTGACCTCACGACCCGCTTTCCAACGTCCCGTTCGACCCCCACCCCACTCCCAACCAGGTTCGCGCCATGCCCGTCGTTCCCAACCTCGGCTCACTGCGCCCGCGCCCCGCGCTGGCGCTCATCTTCGCCATGCGCGGCTTCCTGGTGGGCAGCTGGATCGCCCGGATCCCGGCCATCGCCGAACACCTCGACGTGAGTCGCAGCGAGCTCGGCAGCGTGCTGATTGCGGGCGCGATCGGGGCGCTGATCGCGTTCCAGGTGACGGCGCCCCGGATCGCCCATTGGGGAACCGCCCGCTCGATCGCCATCTTCGGGCCACTCTGGGTGCTGTCGATGCCGCTGGCGGTCTTTTCGCCGAACCCGGCCCTCTTCTTCCTCGCGCTGCTACTGTTCGGGTTCGTCAACGGCACGGTCGATGTCGCGCTCAACGCCCAGGCGGTCGAGATCGAGCGCCGGATCGACAGGCCGGTGCTGTCCTCGATGCACGGCATGTTCAGCGTGGGCGCGCTGGCCGGCGCGGCGACCGGGGGGTTGCTGGCCGCGCTCGCCATTGCGATCCAGACACAGTTCGTCGTCAGCGGGTTGCTGGTCGCGGCAACGTGGCTGCTGCTGACTCGAGCCCTCGTGGCTGATGAGATCATGGCGGAGTCGACCTCGACGGGGAAGCGGAGAGCGCTGTTCTCGATCGGCCCCCGGGTGCTGTGGCCACTGGGGGCGATCGCGTTCTGCTGCGCCCTGATCGAAGAATCGCTCGCCGATTGGGGAGGACTCTTCCTCTCGCAGGACCTTGGCACGAACCCAGGCACGGCCGCGCTGGGCTACACGCTCTTTTCCAGCACGATGTTGATCGGCCGACTGTTCGGTGATCCGCTGGTGCGCCGGGTGGGGCCAGTCGCGATCATCCGCGGCGGCGCGGCGCTGGGGTCGGCAGGCATGCTCTTCGGCGTGCTCGTCAACACGCCGTGGTCGTTCCTGCTGACGTTCGGGCTGGCCGGACTCGGGTTCTCGATGATCATCCCGATCGTGTACCGGGCAGCTGGCTCGACGCCGGGGGTGCCGCGAGCCGAGGGCGTGGCCGCGGTCGCGACCATGTGCTACGCCGCGTTCCTGGTGGGACCGCCGCTGATGGGATTCGTCGCCGACCTGATCTCATTGCGGGTTGCGTTCCTCGGGGTGGGCCTTGGGGTGGGCCTTTTCGTGACGAGCGTGATCTGGCTGGCCCCGGCGGTGGTCAGGACGAGCGCGGCGCCGGTAGCGGAACCGCTCGTGGCGGACGGGCTGGAGCTCGAACCAGCTTCGTCAGTGAGTTGAGACGCGGCGGCGACATCAATCGGTTGGAAGGTCGTCGGTCAGGAGCGAGGGAAGCGTGGGCGTTGACAGGACTTCGAAGGTGTCGTCGGTGTCCGAAATCTCCACGTCGCTCCAGTAGCCGACCAACAGCATCATGATCGCGATGACGCCGCCGATGGCTCCGTACAACCGCAACCCTCGCCGCCACAAGCCGTAGCTGAGCAAGAGGACGATGACCGCGCCGATGACGAACCAATAGCCACCGCCGTTGGACGTCATCGAATCACCCTTTCAGATCAAGCGGCGCCAGGAGGATCGATTGTTCAGTGACGATTCAAAGAATTATCCCGAAAGCGTGCCTACTGGACTCAGAAACCTGAGGATGTCGGCGCCGCGTGCGTGAACGATGACATCTGCATCGTCATCGTCGTAGTCCTGGGCAAGCGCAAGGGTATCGATCCACGTTCCGTCTCGAACGGTCAGAGCGCGCTCGACGTATCGCCGCATTTCTTCAATCGAGTCGCACGACGCGACCATATTGGCGCTTGAGGTGTCCCATAGTTCGAACCATGTCGCCAGCATTGTGTCTCCTCTCTGGAGTTCAAACTCGTTGAACGTCCGAAACATATCCTATCAGTATTTCTGGATCGGCCCATAGCGTGTGATGTCCTCGAGACTGGAGAGTTCGCTCGACGCGGACGTCACAATCCATAGGCAGTTCGATAACCGCATAGAACGCGCAACGACGAACTACCATGGCCTTCTTGCGAATCTGCTTTTCCGTTGCCTGAACTGATATGCCTCGCCAAATGTCAGGATCATCATCTGGTCCGCACACCACACCGCGGGCCTCAAGGGACATGAAATCCCAAACCGTCGGCTGAGCGCTTTGCACAAGGCGGTAGAAGACTCTCGTCACGGACGGATGCAAACCTCGCTTGTAGACCGTGTCTTGCGACTCGTTACGAGCCATCATGATATATCGACTGGCCATTCAGCAGGGACGGATCTCGAAACCCGGTCGCTTGCCGTTATTCTTGGAACGCTACGCACCCTCGCGTCCCCTTGATCGTCCATCGACCCGTCATCGAGAAAGCTCCCCTTGCGCCGATTCGTCCCCGAACCCAGCCCCCGGACCGCCGTCTCCACCTTCTTCGCGGTGGTCGGGTTCATCAGCGCCGGCTGGATCGCCCGGATCCCGGCACTGACCGACAAGCTGGACCTCGACACCGCCCAGCTCGGCACGCTGCTGCTGTTCATCGCGATCGGCTCGATCCTCGCCTTCCAGTTCATTGGCCGCCTGATCGAACGCTTCGGCAGCGACCGGACCACGTTCCTGTTCAGCCTCGGGTTCATCACGGCCCTGGTGCTGCTGGCCCTCTCGCCGAGCCCGCCGGCCTTGGCCGGGACCCTCTTCCTCTACGGGTTCGGGTTCGGCTCGACCGATGTCGCGATGAACGCCCAGGGCGTGACGGTCGAACTCCGGCTGAAGCGGCCGATCATGGGCTCCCTGCACGGCTACTTCAGCCTCGGCGCCCTGGTCGGCGGGGCGATCAGCGCCGTCTTCGCCCAATTCGAGATCGGGCTGGAGGCGAACCTGCTCGCCTTCGCCGCCCTCGGCTACGTGCTCGTCACCTGGGCCAGCACCGGGCAGGTCAAGGACGAACCGATCCCAGCCGACGAGACCCCGAAGAAGGGGTTGCGGTTCTCACTGCCGCCGCGGGTGCTTTGGCCACTGGGCGTGATCGCCTTTTGCGGGGCCGTCGGCGAAGGCGCGATGGCCGATTGGGGCGCCCTCTATGTCCACGACGAGCTTGGCTCCAGCGAGGGCACGGCGGCGTTTGGGTTCACCGTGTTCTCGACGACGATGCTGATCGGGCGCTTCGCCGGGGACCGGATCGTGGCTCGCTTCGGCCCCGGCGTGGTGGTCCGGGTCGGGGCGATCGTCTCCGCGATTGGGCTGACCGTGGGCCTGCTGCTGGGCACGACCGAATCGGCGATCGGCGGCTTCGCGGTGATGGGCATCGGGCTGGCCTTCGTCTTCCCGGTGGTCTACAGCGCGGCCGGGTCGACGCCCGGCATCCCCAGCGGCCGGGGCGTGGCGGCGGTCGCCACGATCGGCTACACCGGTTTCCTGGCTGGCCCGCCGCTGCTGGGCCTGCTGGCGCGGGTCACCTCGATCCAGGCTTCGCTGCTGATCGTGGCCGTCCTCATCGCGATCATCGCCCCGTTCACGCCGGCGCTGGACAAATCGAAGCGGCGCGCCGATGACCACGAAACCGAGCTCGCCAAGGCCGCCTGAACCCAGCCCCGCTGCCGGAGCCGACCCTGCCCCGTTGTTTGGCTCCCTCATGCCCATTCCCCAAACGGCGAAGCAGTCTTGGGAACCTTTTCCCCGGCGCAACGTTTGTAGATGATGACAGCCCGCGCTCGACGCGGCTGACGACATTGGGACCCACCACAATCCATGTTGCCTCGTCACCCATCGCTCCGGGAGAGCGATCCGTGCGCCCGCCCCTCCGGGATGCCTCGCATCCGGCGGCGACACCGCGCGCGAATTCGCCAGCGATGACGTGACCTGGCCTCACCCCCTACAGGAGCACCGCCACCATGATCGCCACCACCCACCCGTCTGTCACCCGTCCGCGCTGCCCCGTCTTCGAGCCAGGCGATCCCGGCTACGCCGTCGAAGTCGCTACCTTTCACACCAACACGATCCATACGCCCGACCTCGTGGTGGGCGTGGAATCGTCCGCCGATGTGGTCGACGCCCTGCGGTTCGCCCGCGAGCGCGGCTTGCGCGTCTCCGTTCAGTCTGGCGGGCACGGGATGGCGCCGGTCACCGCCGGCCTGATGATCACGACGGGGCGAATGAATACCGTCACGATCGACGCCGCGGCCAACGTCGCGACGATCGGCGGGGGCGCGCGCTGGATGGATGTGCTGGCGGCGGCGGAACCCCACGGCCTG
>JBGTNF010000341.1:0-3910 GCA_041743205.1 Thermomicrobiales bacterium
CGCCGTCCGCCGCGGAAGCCACCTCCGCTGCCGCCACTGCGGGCCGGTCGCGGTCCGCGATCGCGGCCACCACCGCCGCCATTGCGGCCAGAGGCAGGCGGTTCGGTCGAGAGCTCGGCCGTGACCGATTTACCCTTGACCGAGGCGTTGTTGAGGGCCTCGATCACGCGCTGGGCGGTGTCTTCCGGCACGTCAACGAAGGTGTAGGTATCCAGAATATCGATGGCGCCGATCGAGCGGCCCGGGATGTTGGCTTCGTTGGCGATGGCGCCGACGAGGTCCTGCGGGCGGACGTGGAAATTGCGACCGATGTTGACCTGGAGCCGGACCATACCGGCGTCGTTGCGTCCACCGCCGGAGCCGGAACCGCCGAACGTCGAGCCGCTGAAGGTAGCGACATCGTCGTCCTTCTGGACTTCCGTGGTGTCGCGGCCGGTTTCGGTGGCGTAAAGCTTCAGGATTGCGGCGGCAATGTCGATCGCGTCGTGATCTTCGGCCAAATCGCGGACCGGTTGGAGGTAGGCGTTGTAGCTGTCCTCGTCCTTCATCACATTGGCCACCATCGACTTCAGCACCTCGCGGCGTCGGTCGTTGACGTCCGAGGCGGACGGCAAGCGCTTCTGCTCGACGCGGGCCTTGGTGAACTTCTCGATCGAGCGGATCCACCGCGATTCGCGCGGCGTGACCAGGGTGATCGCGATGCCGGTCTTGCCGGCGCGGCCGGTGCGGCCGATCCGGTGGACGTACGTTTCCAGGCTTTCCGGGATGTCAAAGTTGATGACGTGGCTGACGTTGTCGATATCGAGGCCGCGGGCCGCGACATCGGTGGCGATCAGGATATCGGCCTGGCCAGCCCGGAAACGGCGCATGACGCGGTCGCGCTGGACCTGCGAGAGATCGCCGTGGAGGGTTTCCACGGCGAAGCCGCGCGCCATCAACGATTCGCCGAGCTCATCGACGCCGTGCTTGGTTCGGCAAAAGATGATGCCCGGGCTGGGAACTTCAGCGTCGAGGATGCGGGTGAGCGCATCGACTTTCCGCTGGCGCGGAATTTCGTAGTAGACCTGGTTGGTTTCCGCAACCGTCATTTCCTTGCCGCGAATCTGGATCCGCTGCGGATCCTTCATGTACTTGCGGGCAAGGTCGGCGATGCGCGGCGGTATGGTGGCGGAGAAGAGGGCGGTCTGACGCTCGCCCGGCACCTGCTGCAAGATCCACTCGATGTCATCGACGAAGCCCATGTCGAGCATTTCGTCGGCTTCGTCGAGTACGAAGAACTTCAGGTTGTCGAGGTGCAGCGTGCCGCGGCGCATGTGGTCCATGACCCGGCCGGGAGTGCCGACGACGATTTCGACGCCGCGCTGGAGACCGCGCAGCTGGCGCTCGTACGGCTGGCCGCCGTAGATCGGCAGCGTCTCGATCCGCTTGTGACGGCCGTACTTGTGCAGCGCCTCGGAGACCTGGATCGCGAGCTCGCGGGTGGGGCAGAGGATCAGGGCCTGGACGCCGCCCCGGCGGGATTCGATGGTTTCGATGATCGGCAGGCCGAAGGCAGCCGTTTTGCCGGACCCGGTCTGGGCCTGGGCGATAACATCCTGACCGGCGAGCAGGGCCGGGATGGTCCGTTCCTGGATGGCGGACGGAATTTCGTAGCCAACCGACGCAATGCTTTCGAGCAGGGCGCCGCTCAGGCCGAGGTCGGCGAAGGTGACGCCAGCCGGTTCGTCGTCGACGACAACCGGTTCAGCCATCGCCTCGGGGACCGGTTCGGCCACCGCCTCGGGGACCGGTTCGGCCATCGTCTCTGCGACAGGCTCGGCGTCGCCAGCGTATTCATCAGCAGGGGCGGCGGCGATGACCCGTTCGATGGCGTCGGCGTTTTCAGGACGATCGAGGATCGCCGCGCCACCGTTGTCGTTGTCTGGATAGAGGTGCGGACCGAAGGCGCGGTACGTGACAAGCCGTTTTTGCATGGACAAGGTGACTCCCATCACAACGTCGTGCCCTGAAAGGCACAGATACGCAACCCGGGCAGGCCGATGAACGGTCCCAAACCCTTCCGGTATCGCATTGGTTCGATGTGTGGTGTCTTGTTCAGACTGGCGGAGATGCCCGGACGAATCCGGCTCGCAGCAGGCGACAGCCACACTTCTCGTCACACAGTTCCCGTGTGATTCGAGAGCGATGTGGCAACCGTGCCGCCGCACTGCTCTCTGCGGCCCGCTCGCCGCTACCCAAACCCACTTGCCACTATCGCGGCAGGCAAGCTCTTACCCATCCGGGTCGTACCCGGTCCGGAAGTGGCACGCACGGAATGCGTGGACCAGCTTCGATGTGGAGCTTGCGTCTTTGGTGGAGTTCCTGACCCTTGCTGGCGCCGTATGACCGTTGGCCCCGCGCGCTCAGCCGTCAGATGGAGAAACCATGGAGGAACCTGTCAAGGGATCGTCCCCTGTGACGTCCTTCACTATAGGCCAAGATCGTGTCCCTGTCCAGATTTTCAGCTGGCCGATTGGGCGGTGTTGAGTGGGGCGAGAAAGAGCCGGGCGAGGCGCCCGGCTCAATCAGTGGGTGGAGAAGGGTTTCGATCCGAACCAGATCGCAGGGGGCGATCACTCCGTTGGCTCGTATCCGACCTACACGATTGTCAGATCGGGCACCACACACGATCACGAGCATCGGTCAGGAACGGGAGTAGCGATTGGCTGCGTGGGGTAGAGGGAAAGGGCTGATTTCACTCTCGCGCCGCCCGCCTCGTTCCGTCGAGGTCAAGAACATAGTGCCAAAACTGCCTGCGCCAATCATCCGCATTTTTACCGATTTCGCCACCTACGTAACGGTGTCCGTCTACGTGATCGGCGCCAGCGCCCGGACAGCGGCGGCCAGTTTGGTATGGTTCCGACCGACGAATGACGATTCCCATGATCCAGGGGCAACACACATGAACGCAGACGACTTGGACATGACAGCGGACCGCAGCGACCAGGCTCGGGAAAACCTGGTCAACGCCTTGCGGGAATGCGGGGAACTGGCCGACGCGGTCGCCGCGTTCCAGGGGCAGGAACTGATCGAGGTGCTGGACTACCTCGACAGCCTGCGCTTCGTCATGGCCGAGTCCGGCCAACTGCTCGCCGGGGTCGTGCGCGGCGAGCAGGGCTGATCCGAAATCCGATCACCCTGTGCGTTCCGCCAGGCACGTCATTTCGAGCGTAGTCCAATTGTCATTCCGAGGAACGAGGCAGCGAAGCGATATCTTCCGCGGCGACGGGCAGGGGACCTGCGGCAATACCAGCTGTCTGTCCGTACTCCACACGAAACGTCCTAGCCGATCGGCGGGAAGATGCGGATGTTCCAGTCCGGTTCCGGCATGTCCCGGTCGAGCGGGAAGACGGGCCGCTCGACCCGGCTGAACGTCAGCGATTCGATATCCTGGTTGACCGCGCCCGGCGTTAGCGCCTGGAAGGCCGCGGCAGCGGCCGCCATCAGCTCGGGTTCGAGATACCCCCACTTGCCGACCGTGATGTCGTGATCGGCGATATCGAGCCCGAGGGTCGCGAACTCGTTCAGCTGGTGATACGGCTTGCGGCGGCTGGGGATGACGACGTGCACGCCGCCGGAACGGATGACGACGATGTCGCCCCCTACCGGATCGTCCCGGAAGATCGAATGCACCTTCCCCGTGAAGGTGAACGGCGACCCATTGACCGGGTCGTTGACGCCGCCGATCGTCACCTCCACCTCGGCCCCAACCCCGGCCGCTAGCGCGATCCGGACCGCCTCGGCGCTGGCGATCGCCGAGACGATGGCGGTTCGTTCGCCGCTCGCCAGTTCCGGCCGCGCCCGCAACCGCGCGCCCATGGCGGGGCGGTCGCCGGCGCCGCCGGCCGGGGGGGTGTCGCCGGAGTCGCTG
>JBGTNF010000342.1:0-3622 GCA_041743205.1 Thermomicrobiales bacterium
GTCCGCGCCTGGCAACCGGCGTCGCCGGTGGCCGCCGCGTCAGCGGAGGACATATTGGCGATCACCCGGCAGGTGATGGCGGACCTCGCCCTCCGCGCCACCATCCTGCAGGTCACCATCGACGGCGAGGTGCTGGTGAAGGAGGCCATCGGCGAATCGATGACCGGCGTGCCGGCCACGGTCGACATGCGCTTCCGGAACGGGGCGGTCGCCATCTCCCTCATCTCCACCCTGATGCTGACCCTGGTCGACGACGGCACGATCGGGCTCGACGACCCGATCGCCCCCTGGCTCCCGGACCTGCCGGAGTCGGATACGGCCACCTTCCGGATGCTGGCGAACATGACCGCCGGCTACCGCGACCACGTGCGGAACCCGGATTTCGGGATGCTGTTGATGGATGATCCGTTCCGGGGCTACACGCCGGACGAAATCCTCTCGTACGGTCTGTCCCAGCCCCGGCTCTTCGCGCCCGGCGCCAACTGGGAGTATTCCCATAGCAACTATTTCATCCTGGGCCTGGCCATGGAGGCCGCCGCCGGACAATCCGTGGAGCGGATGATGCAGGAGCGGGTGCTGGACCCGCTCGGCCTGGCGAACACGGTCAACAACTTTACCCCGCAGCTGCCCGAGCCGGCCTTGCACGCCTTCTCCTCCGAGCGGCGGGAGTGGCTGGGGATCGAAAGCTGCACGGGCTTCTACGAGGAATCGACCTACTGGAACCCGTCGTGGACGATCACGCGCGGCGCTGTCCAAACCACGGACATCCAGGACTTTGCGGCGTCGATGATTGCGGTCGGCGAGGGGACGCTGCTCAGTCCCGAATCGAGCGCGGCCCAACTCGACCGCGGCCTGCTGGGGTTTGGGGAGCTGCTGGACGGCTGCCCGTCGTGCCGGACAATGAACGAGCAGTACAACTACGGCCTGGGCGTCGTGCTCCGGGGTCCCTGGATTGCCCAAAATCCGTTGTTCTACGGTGCCAGCGGGGTCTCGGCGTACCTGCCCGAGCGCAAGCTGTCGATTGCGGTTGCCAATACGTACGGTGAGGCGGCGTTCGACGAGACGGGTGGCTACAGCAACGCCAGCATTACCCTCTTCCAGGCGATCGCGGATTATCTCGTCCCCGACCAGGCCACCCCGGTCGCGGGCTGAGTAGTCTGTCAAGGCTTGCCTGTTATTTGCCGGAACGGGCGGACACAAAGTCCGCAACCCTACCAAATGCTTGGCGTATGTGACATGCGAGGCTTGACGAACCACTGAGCGTCAGCCGTGCGCCAACCGGCGGAGCGGGACGATCCGGGGATCGGTCAGCGCGACCGTGCCCGATTCCGCCCAGACGCCGACCTGGCCTGTGGTGCGCTCGCCGCTGAGGGTGGCGATCACGACTTCGCCATCGAGCGAGATCTCGATGTACGGACCGTTGGTGACGAGCCGCAGGGCGAGCGGCGTGCCCGGCGTGAAGGGTGCCCGCAGGCGGCCGCGCTGGAGCTCCTGCCAGGCGAAGCTCGGACGCTCGGTCCAGGGCGTCACGTCGCCGAGCCACTTTTGGAGCGAGACGCGGTCCGACCCTTCCTCGATTTCGAGGAAGTAGCCGCCGCCGGTGTTTCCTTCCAGCCGGAAGCCGAGACCGCCAACCGGGGCGTCGAGCGTCAGCGTGCCGGTCAGGATGCACTCGCCGTGGTCGTTGGCCGTGGCCACCAGGTCGAGTTCGCCGGGCTCGGTTTCAAGACGCCAATTGTGAAAATCCGCGTCCCGGTAGAGCGATGACGCCACCGGTTTCAGGGAAACCGGTTCCCCCTCGGCCAAGGTGGACCAGCCGTCGAAGCTGGCGCAGGCGAGCGTGCCGTCTGCGCGTTGGTGCAGGGCGAGCGGGGCGACCACGTACTTGCCGTGCGGGTTGCCCGCGTTGTTCCAATCGGCCCTGCCGCCGGTCGGCAGGTGCCAGCACATGTAGATGTCCTGTCCCCGCCAACGGGCGACGCGCCCGGCGTAGTGGCCTTTCGGGGCGAGGATGCCGCCGTCCGGCGGTTGCCGCCACGGCCCGAGGTGCGATTCGCCTATCCAGTAGCGCTGGGTCCGTTCCTCCATGATCCCGGCCGTGAGATACCAGGCGCCGCCGACCGTGAAGATCTGCGGGCATTCGAGATCCCAGTAGCGGCCCGGCGCGAAGACCGGCGGCTGCACCTCCCACGTCTCGAAATCGGTCGAGGTGAAGTGGCCAACACAGCCCCGGCGCCGCATTGGGCCCCGGTTCTCGCGGGCGTTGACGGCGGCGTGCCAGACGCCATCGACGAGGACCGGTTTGGGATCGCGCCACGACACCATGTTGGTGGCGGCGGGGTCATGCTCGTACCAGCGCGGATCGGGCTGGGCGACCGGGTTGCCGGCGTCCTTGGTCCAGGCGATCAGGTCCGGCGACGTGGCGTGGCCCGTCCTCTGGATCATGCCATCCTCGGCCCGAGCCAGCGCCGTGTAAAGCATGTGAAACGTGCCCTCGTGCTCGGAAACGCTCATCGTCCAGATCATGTCGTCGTCGCAGGCGCCCTGGTCGCCCGTGCGCAGGGCGTCCGGGAGGGGGCGCCAGGTCAGGCCGTCGCTGCTGACGACGTGCTGGACGACATCGTGATTGGGCAGGGTCAGGTGGAAGAGGTGCAACTCGTCGGCGTGGGGAAAGATCTCGATATCCCCGACTTCCGACAGGCCAAAACCGCGCGGCGTGTACACGTTCGCTCACTCCCTGATGTCGCTCCGCATCGCTTTCGGGAAGGATACGACCTTCCCCGGCGCTCGGGAATCGGGCGTGGGGCTGGATATACTGGAGCGATGGCGTCTGGCACGCCGGCCAGTGGAACCGGAATCGAGGATACCCATGCAGATCGTGCTTCCCATCGAGATCAAGTCCTTCGTCGAACGCGAGGTCGCGTCCGGGCGTTACGCCGATCAACAACAGGTGATCGTCGCGGCCCTCCGACGGCTCGCGGACGACGACAAGGCGTTGCCGACAATGACGGTCGCCGAGGCGGTCGCCGAATCGCTGGCTCAGATCGAGCGCGGCGAGGGTCGGGAGCTCACCGATGACGTGTTCGATGACCTGTTGAAGCAATCGGAGGTTGACGCCGAGCGTGGCGTGCCGGTGCGCGATGCCGTCAGGTACTAACCTCATCATCTCTCCGGACGCAGAGGTGGATATCCGGGACATCCTTCGTTACACGCTCGAAACATGGGGACGGCCTCAACGCAATGCGTACTTCTCCAACCTCAAGCAGGCAGCCCGAAGGATTCAGACGTTTCCCGAAATCGGACGTGAGCGAGAGGATGGGGTGCGGGAATACGCTATTCGGCAGCACGTCATCCTGTACCGCCACGAAGGTGACGCGGTCACCATCCTGCGCGTGATGCACCCCCGGCGGTTGCGCGATTGAACTCGCTCGGCGTGAACGCGTGCGCCGATTCTTAGTCCGCTCACAAACTCCGTTGCGACCATACGGGCATGGCCTTCCCTCAGCGGGAGGCCGCCAGGCTCGCTCGCAACGGAGGTCCCATGTCCACCCGACGTTCGAAACTCACCCGCCGCGCCCTGCTTGCCGGCGGCGGCATCCTCGGCTGCTGCGTCGCCGTGGGC
>JBGTNF010000343.1:0-12077 GCA_041743205.1 Thermomicrobiales bacterium
GCGCGATCGCGCGTCCGATCGCCTCGATCTCGGCGACGATCGGGCGGCTGGCGAGGTAATCGCGCATCGTCGTCCGCCCGCCGGCGCGGGCGCGTTGCGCCAGGTCGTGGGTGATCGCGTCGTTTTCGGCGTGGACGGCGACGGGCAAGCCGACCGAGGCCGCGTAGTGCATCCCCTGATGGAGCGTCTCGTCCCCGGCGTGCCGGAAATCGTCCGTGCCGGACCGCGACATGAACGCCTTGAACCCAACGACGCCGGCCCCGGCAAGTTCTGGCAGGCGATCCAGGTTGTCCGGCGTCAGGCCGCCACAGAGGGCGAAGTCCACGCACGAAACGCCGGTGGCCGCGGCGACCTTGGCGTCGAACGAGGCCCGGTCGAGCGTGGGGGGATTGGCGTTGAGCGGCATTTCGATGCAAGTCGTGATCCCGCCGGCGACGAGGGCCCGGCTGCCCGTGTCCCAGCCTTCCCAATCGGTCCGGCCCGGTTCGTTGAAGTGGACGTGGGGATCGATGCCGCCGGGAAGCACGAACGCTCCCGCCGCGTCGATCGTGGTTGCCGCCGAACCACCAAGCTCAAGTCCAAGCTCGACGAAAACGCCGTTCCGGATTCCGATGTCGGCGATGTGGGCCACGGCGCCGGCAACCACATTCCCGCCGCGAACCAGCAGGTCGTAACCAGGCATTCGACTCCCGTTTCCGCGCATCCGCCAATGCGGACGAACCGCCAGTGTACGCACGGGCGCATGGGCGCTCGAGCGCACGATCGCGCGGGTCAGGGAAATTCAGGATTCGCCAGTGACGGTTCGGACGCCTCGAAACTTTCCAGCAGGCGCGCCGCTTCGGCCCGCAAGTCGCGCTCGGCGCTGGCGCGCTCAGCCGACATCGAGGTCAGCTGGCCGGGACCGCCGAAGCCGCCCACGACGAAGGGCGCGAGAGAGCGGCCACCGAGCAGCAGCGCGGCAGTGACGATCACCGCGGCGATCGCGAGCAGGACCGGCCTGACGAAGAACCGGATCAGGCGAACGACATCCTCGGGCCGCCACCAGGCGCCGACCAGCCAGGGCGCGCCGTAGGCGCGCGGCGCCCCACACATCGTCAGACACGAAAACTGCGGTTTCATCGATTCACCTGCCCCGTGCGCAAACCCGTCCTCGACACCTTTAACCAGTCTGCCGGGGAAATGTGAGATGGGCGGCGCGGATTCCCGGCGATTCGGTGGTGGGGATAACCCTACCCCTGATTGGCTCCGGCCAGGTCGAGCAGGAATCGCAGGAGCACATTCATCGCCACTTCGACATCCGGCTCCTCGATCGACTCCGCCGGGTTGTGGCTGATGCCGTCGCGGCAACGAACGAACAACATCGTGACCGGACCGAGGCGGGACATCGTGATCGCGTCGTGCCCCGCTCCGCTGAAGAGCGAGAGCGGCGCGATGCCCTCAGCTACGATGGCGCCAAGGAGCCGGTCGGTGAGGGCCGGGTCGCACGGCGTTTCGGCGAAACTCGGCGAGTCCGTCCAGTCGAGCGCGAGTCCACGGCGGGCGGCGATCGATTCGGCCCGCTCACGAACCAAGGCGAACGCCCGGCTGCGCACCGCGCCATCGGGGTGGCGCAGGTCCAGCGTGAGGTGGGCGTGACCGGGAATCACGTTGCTGGCGCCGGGCGCGCTTTCGAGCTTGCCGACCGTCGCCACCAGGTCGGTTTTGGAGCCGCCGATCGTCTCCACCGCCAGCACCAGTTCGGCCGCTCCCGCCAAGGCGTCGTGGCGGAGTGTCATCGGCACGGTGCCAGCGTGCCCGGCCACGCCGCTGAAATCGATCGTCGCCCGCAGGCTGCCGGTGATGCTGCAGACGGCGGCGACCGGCAGGGACCGATCCTGCAGCACGGGTCCCTGCTCGATGTGGACCTCGATGAAGCCAAGTGCGGCAGCGGGATCGAACGCGTCGCCGGCGAGGGCGTTCGGGTCGCCGCCCATCGACCGGATCCCGGTTTCGAGGGTGACGCCTTCGTCATCTTCGAGCGCGAGCCAGGCGGGGTCCCAGAGCCCGGCGACCGGCGAGGAGCCCAGGAACGAGGTGTGGAATCGGTTCCCCTCTTCGTCGACGAAGGCGATTACCTCGATCGCGAACGGCAGGCGCCGGCCCGTCTCGCGGAGGTGATCCACCACGGCGATCCCGCTCAGGATCCCCAGCGTACCGTCGTAGCGGCCGGCGTCGACGACCGAATCGAAATGCCCGCCGACCAGGAACGTCTTCGGGACCGGGCTGTTGGTGTCAGCGTCGTAGCGGCCGATCAGGTTCCCGACGCTATCGGTGCGCGTGGTCATGCCCGCCGACCTCATCCAGGCGTCGAGCCGGTCCCGGGCGTCGAGCAACGCTGTCGTGCCATAGAGCCGGGTGACCTGGCCGGGCACGGTCGTGAAGGCGGCAAGTTCGTCGGACCGGCGCATGATCTGGCTGGCGTGGTCGCGCATGGGTGGCATTGGGGGGCTCCTTGTCACGTGTTGAGCGCCGTGTCGGCTATTGCGATCCGTAGACGAGACGCTGGCGCGAAGCGCTTACACGTCATTCCGCAACGAGCCGCAGGCGAGTGAAGGCAGCGAAGCGATATCTCTTCGCCGCAGCGAACAGCGTTGCCTTACTGCTGCGGCATATCCAGCGGGGCCGAGATCCCTCTGGTCGGCTGCGCCTCCCGACGGAATGACGTTCAAACGCGTCGCGCGCTCATCTCCGCCTTCCCCTCAACTTCCCCGGTACGTCGAGTAGGCCCAGGGCGAGACCAGCAGCGGGATGTGATGGTTGGCGTTCGCATCGGTCACCGTAAACCGGATCGTGACGATGTCCAGGAACGGCGGGTTGGTAACCGTCAGCGGTTGCGACCGGAAGTAGCTCGCGATGTCGAACACCAGCTCGTACGTGCCAACGGTAAACGCCTCGCCCTCCAGCAAGGGAGCGTCGACCCGCCCATCTCCGTTCGTCACCGATTTGACAACGATCGTCCGGCCGTCGCCGTCGACCCGGTAGAGGTCGATCCCGACCTCGTGGGCCGGGACGCCCTGGGCTGTGTCCAGGACGTGAGTGCTCAACCGTCCCACATGGAACCCTTAGGGTCGGCGGCGCCGTCACGAGTCAGCCGGAGCGTGATTTCGCCATAGGCCGGGAAGGGATCGCTGTAGACCTTGACCCGCGGATCATCGTCCGACGTGCCGAAGGGATCCCGCGTCCGGTTCTGGGCCGCGAACCGGACTTCGGCGAGTTGCGGGAATCGTTCGAGCAGGCGGTTGCCCATTTCGTGAACGAGGTGCTGGATCGACTCGCTGACGAACTCATGGAACACGGCGGCGCAGATATCGTGGACCTGCTCGGCGGGCACGTAGCGGCCGGGCGTCGCGCCGATCGCGTCCTGCCCGTCGCCGTAGGTCCAGAACACGTCGAGATAGATGAACAGGGGACGGTCGCGGCGATCGGGGAGCGTGGTGTACTCGTCGCGCACGAAGCTGGTGAAGGCGCTACCGGTGACCTTGAACAGCCGGATCCCGCAGCGGCCCGATTCGTGACCGACGACCGCCGGGGCGCCGTCAACGCGCTTCATGCCCAGCCGGGCCGTGGCGTAATCGGAGCGGCCGCTGCCACTGAAGAGCACGTTGCTTTCGCTGAATTGGCCGTCGCCATCGGGCACGATCGCCGGCGGCAAGGGCAACTCCCGCACCGTCAGGCGGATGTCGTTCACCTGGTCGTACGTGCTTATGAAATGCTGGCCGATGGCGTGGAGGTAGCCCTCGGTCGTCGAGCCGTCGTAGTCGAGCGCCTGGCGGATGATGATGTTCTTCATCGAATCGGTGGCCACCACCATCGAGTTGTCGCCAACGGTGTAGGCCGGCAGGAACTCCATGCCGAAGACCTCGATGTCGACTTCGGCCGCAAAGAGGACGTTGTCGCGGCCGAGGAAGGATGATTCCGGGACTGGCGTGATCCCGCGCAACGGTTGGCCGAAGACCCGGTAGACCGGGACCCGCATCTTGCCGTAGCTGATTTCGTACCCGTTGCCCATCAGCACTCTCCTGCCCTACGCGCTTTCCGATTGCGGATCGTTCTCGACCAGATCGTTCAGGCGATGCCAGGCTATGCGTTCGATTTCGGCCAGCGCGGTCAGCCGCTCGGTGTCGGGATCGTTGTGGAGCCGGCGCTCGAAGCCGGTCAGGATGCTCGACTTACGGTTCTCCCGGGCGCAGATCACGAACGGGAACCCGAACCGCGCCCCGTACGCGGCGTTGTACTGGGTGAAGCGCTCAACCTCAGCGGCGGACAGGGCGTCCGGTCCCAGACCCGCCGCCAGTTGCTCGGCGGTCGACTCGCGGGTGAGCGTCCCCGCCCGTGCCGCCCGGCCGACCAGATCGGGGTGGGCGCGGATCAGCGCGAGCTGAGCCTCGACCGGTGCGGATCGCACCGTTGCGCAGAGCGCCGCGTGCAGGTCGTCGATCGAGGCTAACGGCGCCCGCGCCCACGTTTCCCGGACGATCCAGGGCGATTGTTCGAAGACCCCACCAAGCAAGGCGACCGCGTCGTCCGCCGCGAGCGCGTTGATGGCGGACAGGGCGTGCTTCAATTCGACCAATGCCCATGCTTCGTAGGGGAGGCCCCGTGTCGCCTCCCGCTTGACGGCCGATGCGGGAGGCCACACGGGGCCTCCCCTACGATATCGGTCGGCATCTCAGTCCAGCAGTGCGTAGGCGGGCAGGGTCAGGAAGGCGACGAAGCTGTCGTCGTGGACGAGCCCGTCGAGGATGCCCGCCGCCTCGCCGTACCGGCTGGCGGACACCCCGCCCAGCTCGTCCAGTTCCTCGGCCCGTAGCCGGTCGTAGTAGTCCAGCGTGATCGGCTCGCCTTCGGCGGTCGACCGGCCGTGCCGGATCCACTGCCAGATCTGGGCCCGGGAGATCTCGGCAGTCGCCGCGTCTTCCATCAGGTTGTTGATCGCCGCCGCGCCGACACCGTTCAGCCACGAGTCGATGTATTGCAGGGCGACGCTGATATTCGCCCGGAGCCCGGCTTCCGTGACCTGCCCGCCGTCGACCGTGAAGTCGAGGAGGTCAGCGCCCTCGACACCGGGGTGCTGGTCAGCCACAACGTGCTTCTGGTTCGGTTTCTCGCCGAGGGCCTTCGTCAATTCCTCGATCGCCACCGGCACCAGACCGGGGTGGGCAACCCAGGTGCCGTCGAACCCGAGCGACGCCTCGCGCTCCTTGTCTTCGTGCACCTTTGCGAAAGCGGTGGCGTTGGCCGCCTCGTCGCGCCGGGAGGGGATGAACGCCGCCATGCCGCCGATCGCGTGGGCGCCGCGCTTGTGGCAGGTGTGGACCAGCAGCCGGGCGTAGGCGCTCATGAACGGCACGGCCATCGTGACCTGGGCGCGGTCCGGCAGCACCTTGGCGGGATCGTTGCGGTAGGTCTTGATCGCCGAGAAGATGTAGTCCCAGCGGCCGGCGTTGAGCCCGGCGGCGTGGTCGCGCAGCTCGTAAAGGATTTCTTCCATCTCGAAAGCGGCCGGAAACGTCTCGACCAGCACCGTCGCCCGGATCGATCCTTGCGGCACGCCGAGCTGCTTCTGGGCGCGCGTGAAGACGTCGTTCCAGAGGCGGGCCTCGAGGTGGCTCTCCATCTTCGGCAAGTAGAAATAGGGTCCGCTGCCGCGCTCCAGCAGTTCACGGGCGTTGTTGAAGAAGTAGAGCCCGAAATCGACCAGGCTGCCGGACGCTTCCTCGCCGTCGATCAGGATGTGGCGCTCGTTGAGATGCCAGCCGCGGGGCCGGACGACCAGGGTGGCGGTTTCCTCGTTGAGCTGATAGGACCGACCGTCCGGGTTCTGGAAGGTGATCGTGCGGCGCACGGCGTCGGCCAGGTTGCGCTGGCCATCGGTGACATTCGCCCAGGTTGGCGACGAGGCGTCTTCCAGGTCGGCCATGAAAACTTTCGCCCCGGAGTTGAGGGCGTTGATGACCATCTTGCGGTCGCAGGGGCCGGTGATCTCGGTCCGGCGGTCGTCGAGGTCGGCCGGGGCGGAGGCCACCTGCCATTCGCCGGACCGGACCTCCGCCGTTTCGTCGAGGAACCGCAGCCCTTCGCCGTTGAGCAATCGCTGCTGGCGAGCCACGCGGGCGTCGAGCAGTTCGAGGCGTCGCGCGTTGAAGGTGCGGTGGAGGTCGGCGACGAAGGCGAGGGCCGACTCGGAGACGAACGGAGCTGCCTCGTCGGGAATCGCGGTGGTGATCTGGATGGACTGAGCCATTTGTGGGCACTCTCCCTGAACTGTTGGTGTGGATCGTGTCGAACCGACGCTGGCCGTGATCATAGCACCAGCCAAACCCGTCCGGGCCGCTTGGGAACATGCACCCGCAAACGTGTTTCGGGTGAGCACTCGAGGTTCCCGGATCGTCCGCCAGGTCGCTGCGGCGAGAGATTTCCCGACTACGCTCGAAATGACGCGCCTTTGGAAGACGTCCGGTGCTTTACCGAAGTCCGTATCACGCCACAACGCCCCGACCATTGGCCAGGGCGTTTTGTTGACTTGCGATGATCAAGCGATGTCCGCCTGGTCAGGGCAGGTAGTCTTCCGGGTTCTGCGAGACGCCGTTGACCTTGACCATGAAGTGGACGTGCGGTCCGGTCGAGATGCCGGTGCTGCCGAGCGGCCCGATCACGTCCCCCTGGTTGACGGTTTCGCCAGCGCTCACGTACGGCTGGGAGGCCATGTGCCCGTAGAGCGTGTGCAGCCCGTCGCCGTGATCGATCTCCACGTAGTAGCCAAGTCCGCAGTTGCACCAGCCCGCGGTCACGATCGTTCCGCCGGCCGCCGCCAGCAACGGGGTGCCGGAAGGCGCGGCCAGGTCGAGCCCATCGTGGAGCGGGCAGCCGTACGCCTCGTTGTAGGAATAGAAGCCGAGGTTGCTGCACCCGAAGGCCTGCGTTTTCGTGTAGCTGGCGAGAGGGTAGATGAACCCGCCGACCGCCTCCTGGGTGGGCTCGGGAGCCGTTGTCGACTCTTCGGAGGCGATGGCCGTTGGCTCGGCCGTGGCCGGTTCGGTCGGCTGCCGGGTCGCGGCGACAGTCGCTTCTTCCTCCTCGGAGAGTGGCGATTCGGTGGAGACCGCGGTCGGGGTCACCTCCGGCGCCGGGGTCGTGGTCGTGGTGGCGATTGCCTCGACCGAGGTAATCAGCAGGTCGCCGTCGACGAACCCGGTGGCGTTGTTGTTGGTGACCTCGTACCAGCCGGCCTCACTCGAATTCGAGGCAACCGGGCCACTGACGACCCGGACGACTTCGCCATCGGCGAACTGACCAACGATTTCGGCCAGCGGCGAGCCAGTGGCCCGAACGTTGACGCTCTCACCGTCGCCCGTGAACACCTGGAGGAAGTCTCCGGCGGCGAACCCGTCGGTGGGCGCCTCGGTTGGAACATCCGTGCCGTCCGGGGTCGTGGTTGCAACGGGTGGAGTCGCCGTCGCCTCGGGGGTGGTCGTGGCTGGAGGCGGCGTCGGCGCGTTATCGCCGCCGCTCAGGTAAGACCCCGAAATCCAGCCGTCGAGGCCATCGACCGTGACCGGCCACCAGCGGTCGCCCCCGTCGTCGTAAACGGTGTCGACCATGTCGATGCGAAGGCTGACGACCTGGCCGTCGGCGGCCTTGGTCAGGACTTCGCTGGCGCCATCCGGTTCCTTGCGAACATTGACGTTCTGGCCATTGCCGAAAGCGCGGGCGGTGGAGTTCGCCGTGGCCTGCTCCGTAAACTCGAACGGAACGAGGCGCGACGACACGATCTCGCCATCGGCGGTGGTGGCCTGGGCGAGGAAAGCCCCTGGAATCCACCCGTCTTCACCGTCGATGACGACCGGCCACCAGCGGGCGCCGAATCTGTCGTAGACGGTGTCCGTCACGTCGACGCGGAGGGCAACGACCGCCCCGTCAAGGACCGTGCCAATCGAGGCGGCTTCACCAGCCGGCTCGGCGCGAACATCGACTGCCTCGCCCCGGTTGACGACGATGGCTGTGAGGCCGGTCAGCTGGTCGACGGTGTCGACCGAGATCGTGAAGCCGGACTCCTGACCAACGGACGGAACCGGGGTTGGGCCATCGGCCAAGGTTATCTGGAAACCCGGAGCCAGCACTCCCGTCGCCAAAACCAACGCCAGGACGCCAGTTCGAAATCGCGCCGAAACGGAGCGCCTGTTGCCAGCGGATGTCACCGCGCCTTCCCTTCTGAGCGACCAAGGTCGTTCCATGCGTCTCGAATTGGGCGCCAAGGTCTTTTTAAGACCACCCATTGCGTTGCTCCCCGGTGTGCCCGTAGCCCAATTTCGCTCTCCGCCTGCCACCAGCGACTCCATCCAGTGCCGATCGAGGTCCATCCCGGAAGCGAAGCTGACTTCTTGAATCCAATCGAGTCAGCGCACATGGTCCAGTCGAGGCTTGGTAAAGCTCGACCGGCCCCTGCACGTCCTCGATTATCACGTGAAGCGCCCGCCGCTGCAAAGAGTGTTCGTACACATCATGGGCGCAGGGAGTGCCAGCTGCCTTCACGACCCCTGCTGTAAGGTCTGTACGAACACTATCATCAGCAGTCAGTCATGACAACGTGTCCGTACACCTGCGCCGCTCGGCCTGGCCCGGTTTCACTCGTGCGCGGCAACATTCCGCCTGAACTACCGCCGCTGGGCCTGCCTGCACGCGATGTCCCGTCGTCATAACGCGGTGGTATACTTCCGCGCTGTCGATGTGTCTGTCGATACCCGGATTTCGGCTTGCCCGGCAGGTTCTCAAGGGACCCCGTCCGACCGCGCTCGCGCCCTTCGATCCCAGTTGGGCAATCGCGGCCAAGGCCCGCAAGCCAGGAAGCAAGCGCCGATCCGGCCTATTGTTGAGTCATCCGTTTATTGAAGGGACGCACCTCGCGTGAAATTGACTGTGGAGCGGAAGCCGGCAAGCCTCGTGGTGCTGGACATCACCGCCGACGATGACGAGTTCGCCGAGGCGATGACCAAGGCCTACCGCAAGGTCGCCAAAGACATCCAGATGCCCGGGTTCCGCAAGGGCAAGGCGCCGCGCAACGTGATCGAACGCTTCTACGGGCGCGACGTCTTCCTGCGCGAGGCGGCCGACGAGGTGATGGACAAGCTCTACCGCCAGGCCCTGGAGCAGGAGAGCATCACGCCGGTCGGCGAACCGGACGTGGAAATCAATGACCTGGAACCCGTCAACTTCGTGGTCACGATTCCGGTCTTCCCGTCGATCGAGGTCAACGACTACGCCGGGGTCCGCATCGACCCGGTGGACGCTGGCGTCGCCGACACCGATGTCGAGGAAGTGCTGACCCGCCTGCAACTGTCGCAAAGCCCGTGGGTCGAACTGGCCGAGCCGCGCACGCCCCAGACCGGCGACCAGGTCACGGTGGACTACACGGTTCTCGACGGCGACCAACCATTCCAGGAACCGGTCAATGACGCCGTCTTCATTCTTGGCGAAACCAACCTGCTGACCCAGCTTCGGGAGAAGCTCGAAGGCATGAACGTCGGCGACACCGAGTCGTTCGACCTGGAGTTCGGCGAGGACGACGAAGCTGCCGATCCGTCGATCCGGGGCAAGTCGCTCGCCTACCAGGTCACGCTCAAGGACATCAAGCAGCGCGACCTGTTGCCGCTGGACGACGACTTTGCGACGAAGGTCAATGAAACGGAAACGCTCGACGAACTCCGCGAGCAAATCCGGATCGACATTCACGTCGGCAAGACCAACGACGGACGAACCGGCGTCGTCAACCAGATCATCAACGCCATGGCCGAACAGGCGGCGGTCGATCCTCCCGCCGTGATGGTGGAAGAAGAGGTCGATCACCAACTCAACCACCTCAAGGAAGACCTCCAGCGCAGCAACACGCCGTGGGAGGGTTACCTCCGGCTCCAGGGCAAGACCGACGAGGACGTGCGAGACGATCTCCGGCCCGAAGCGGAGCGCCGGTTGCGCAACTCGCTCTTCCTGCAGGCCGTGGCGAAGGCTGAAACGGTCGAGGTGACCGACGAGGACATCGACGTCGAGATCGCCCGTCTCGCTCCCCCGATGCCGGCCGGCGGCGAGGACGACGAGGCGGCGGCGACCCAGGCGGCGCGGATAGCGCAGTTCTACCAGAGTGAGTATTTCCGGAGCATGCTCAAGAACGAACTGTTCGAACGCAAGCTGACCGACCGCCTGATCGAGATCGCGACCGAAGGCCAGGGCGCGGTGCTCAACGCCTACGTCGCGCCCGAGGCGCCGATCGACGTCGAGTCGAGCGTGATCGACGCCGAATCCTCAGTGGTCGAGACGACCGCAACCGCCGCGCCCGAAGCTGACGATGACGACGAGATCAGCGCCCCGGCCGATGAGGCAACGCCCGAATTCGGCGAGAACGTCGCCGGCGCGGTCAAGGGTGACGGCTCGACCGAGGCCCCGGACGGCTACCCGATCAAGGGCAATGCCGATTCCATGATCTACCACTCGCCAGATAGCGGCTCGTACACCAACACCGTGGCCGAGTGGCATTTCTCGACCGAGGAAGACGCCGTCAACGCCGGGTACCGCCCACCGGCCAACCGCAAGCGCGGCGCGGACACTGTTGACGCTGGCGAGGCGCTGGCCGAAGCCGCCGCCAAGGCCGCCAGGGATGCCGGAGACGCTGACGACAACGCCTGATCCCGGAACCCAGGCGGAACCGCGATCGACCGGGGAGTTGTCCAAACGGACGCTCCCCGGTCGTTTTTGAGCTGTTCCTGACGATGCCGCGTTCTTCTGATGCGTGGGGGGGGACCGACACTGAAAGTGAGAACCACCTTCGTAACACTCCTGGGTAAGCGAGAGCGGGATGGGCAGCGACAGCAATGATGCTGAACCTTTATTGGCTGATTTGCCACTCACCGAATGGGAAGTGTTCGATCAACGAACGAGCATTCCTGAAGATTTGCAACGCCTTCTGGGTAGGTCCGTATCCATCATTCGCGTGCCGAAGTCGGTTCACGAAAAGATCATCACGAAGCACCGCAATGTGCTGGTCCACTATCTTGCTTTATCGTCACGCATTGAACACTGGGAATCGTACCGACTCGTCAATCGACGATGGGAAAACTACATGCCGGAGCGGCCCGACGGTGATCGTCTCGTGGCGATTATTGGGATTGACAAGACGAGTTCCATCAATCTCGTCTCGCTCTATCTGGTGCGAGGACGAAACTGGAGGAATCGAATTCTCATTGATCGATAACGTGTGGGGGGTTGAGCAGTGAACCTTTGCCGAGCACGCTGGAACTCGGGTCTCCTAACCAGGCGCAGGGAGCAATTCTCCTGCCACAAAGGCCCCTGCTCCACTCTATTATAGATTGACGCCAGGCCAATCACCGTCGACTGCTTTCGGTGGAGCCGATGGTTCTCCTTCCATCGACCGATCAATCTTCCATGTCCCAGGGTTTGGTTTGCGGATGGTCACGGTCGATTCTCTTCGCCAATTGCAATCGGTTGACGGCTCCCGCCTGTTACAGGAGCTCCACGCTCTCGCGCCAACCCCGGCCACGTCCATCGCCATCGCGACCCGGCTCCGCAAGGCGCAGCCAGCCGACCTCGTGATCGCCGCGATGGAGATGCACGGCCTCCGGATTCGGGCGCGAACCAAGTTCGCGCGGGCCGACGAGCTGTGGTTCACGCGGGACGGCCTGGAACAGGCCACCGCCGAACCGATCGCCGCCTGGCGGGCGCACCGCTTCGCCACTTGCGGGAGCATCGCCGACCTGTGCTGCGGCATCGGCGGCGACCTCCTGGCGCTGGCCCGCGAATCGCCCCGAGCGAATATCCTTGCCGTCGACCGCGACCCACTTCACCTGGCGATCGCCTCACTCAACGCTGATGTAATCGGCGTCGCCAGCCATATCCACTTTCAGGAAGCCGACGTTCGCGAGGCGACGCTCGACCCGGCCGGCGCCGTGTTCATCGATCCGGCCCGGCGCTCGGATCGCGGCCGCTTGGCACACGGCGCGAGCGAACCACCCCTCGACTGGTGCCTCGGC
>JBGTNF010000344.1:0-2348 GCA_041743205.1 Thermomicrobiales bacterium
GCTATCGACGATGCCTGGCAGGACGATCGAGCCGGTCGCGTCGATCCTCTCCCGCGCCGCTTCCAGCGCCGCCGGATCGGCCTCGACGGCGACGATCGCCCCGTCGCGCACGCCGACCGAGCCGCCGGACAGCACGCGCCGCTCCCCATCCATCGTGATCACGGTTCCACCGGTTATCGCCAGATCGAGCACACCGTCTCCGTTCCGCTTCTCGCATCGTCTACGCGTCGTTCGTCGTCCAGTTCGCGATGTTCCAGTACACGGTTTCAAACGAACCGCCGTCGATATTGTCCTGTCGCAGGCGCGGCCCGACGGCCACTTTCTCGGCCGCGCGCTGCACCAGGGGAATGACCACCTGCTCGACGACCAGCAGGTCGTTCATGGCGATGAAGAGCTGGGCCGAGGCGTCCGGGTCGGTTTCCGTTTCCGCCTGCTCGTAGAGTGCGTCGAACTCGGGGTTCACGTAACGTTGCAGGTTCTGGCCGCTCCAGTCGTTCGCCCGCTGGGCGACGTTGGCGTTGTCGGGCCCAGCGTACCACCGGCTCATGTACTTGAGCGGGAACGGGGAATCGATCGTGGCGGTCGACATCCCCAGGTCGTCGTAGAACTGGATGTACCCCTGCGTGTTGCCCGGCGAGGTATCGAAGTACGTGCCGGAATCGACCTGTTCCAGCACCACCTCCACCCCGATGTCTTCGAGCGCCTGCTTGACGATCGCCTGGGTCTTCTGGCGCACGGAGTTGATCGTGGTCGCGTAGGTGACGGAGAGCCGGACGCCGTCGCGGGACCGCACATCGCCGTCGCGCGCCCAGCCCGCCTCGTCCAGCAGGCGGTTCGCCGCGTCCAGATCGTAAGGGAGACCGGCGCCGTCCGATTCCAGGCGGGGGATGCCAACGAGCACGTTGGCGCTGGCGGGCTCGCCCTCGCCGTAGAGCACGGTGGCGATCATCTCCCGGTCGATCGCCTGGGCCAAGGCCTGCCGCACCGGCAACTCGGTCAGGAACGGGTGGGGCGCGGCGAGCGCGGCGAACTCGCCGTCGATCTCCACGGTCGGATCGCTGAAGTTGAGGTAAATCTGCTCCAGCGAGGCTCCGGGCACGGCCAAAATCGACCCGTTGCCGGAGGACGACAGTTGGTCCAGCACCTCCGGTTCCACCTGGAGGTTCCAGGCAAAGTCGTAATCGCCCGTCTGGAGCACGGCCCGCGCCGCCGAGGCGGCGTCGCCGCCGCCCTTCAGAATCACCCGGTCGAAGAACGGGCGATCGGGATCGCGGTAGGTCTGATTCACCGCGTAGACAGCCTGGTCGTTCGGGGCGAACGATTCGACGACGTATGGCCCGGTGCCCACCGGGTTCAGCAGGAACGCGGCGTAGCCGTCGGCTCCGGCGCCTTCCAGGATGTGCTTCGGATACACCGCGCCCCACCATGATCCGCTGAACGGCACGTACCACGCGGGCTGGGGAGCATTGAACCGGATCGTCACGGTCAACTCGTCCACGACATCGACCGTCGCGATCTCGCCGTAGATGTCGAAGCTGCTGGCGCCGTTGGCCGGGTCGGCGATCCACGACCAGGTGAAGGAGACGTCGTCAGCCGTCAGCGGCGCGCCGTCGCTCCAGGTCACGCCTGGCTTGAGCTGGTACGTGACCGACGAGCTGTCGGCCGCCAGCAGGCCGTTTTCCACGGTGGGCACGGCCTCGACGAGGTTCGGGATCAAGGTCCCGTCGCCGAGGTAGTGCGTGAGCGGTTCGAGGACGAGCGTGGCGGCGAGGTTGTCCTTGCCGCCCAGGGCGGTGTGCTGGGCGAGGATCGTCGGCGCCTGCCACTGCAGGATGCGCAGCTCGCCTCCTTCCCCACGCGTCGTCCCTTCCAGGCCAACGACGGGCGGCCCCGCTTGCGGGGTCTGCGCCGATGCCGCCTGGACAGCCTGGAGCGCGACCGGGAGGGCCATCCCGGCAGCGAGTGATTGCCGGATGAATGCGCGACGCGACATCTCCCCGCGGCGCAGGCGACCATAGCGCTCCATCGCCGTTGTTATTCCCGGTGTTCCAGGTTTCATCGCAGGTTCCTCTCGCGACTTCGATTCTCGCTCCAGACGCAGGCGGATGCCGGCTACGGAACGATTCTTGGCGGCAAGGCCGACGGTGTCAACAGGAGCGCTTCCACCCGGACCGGACTCGACCGGGCCATGCCGCATTGACAGGAGACCATCCCGGCCCCAAACATGACGGATTGCGTCGCCGCGCGGCGGCAGAAAGGGAACGTCATCATGGCCATCGCCAACCCGCTCCGTTCAAACCTCGCCACCCTCTCCGATCGCCTGGTCGCGACCATGCCCTGGCTAGACA
>JBGTNF010000345.1:0-4135 GCA_041743205.1 Thermomicrobiales bacterium
TCGGTCGAGCCCTCGACCGCCAGCCGCCTCTTGACGGCATCGATCCAGGCTGACAACGCAGCCCTATCGACTCCGGCCGGGGGCGGCTCATCGACGCCGTTGGCGAAGAGCCGCGCGCGAACCGGGGCGTCTTCTGGCCGATGCCGGAAATAGAGGAACCGCTCAAGCTCGGGGTGGGCGAAGCGCGCCGGATCGAGCCACTCCAGCTCGCCAAGCACGAGATCGGTACTGGACCCGGTCGTGAACAGCGTGTTCCAGTATTTGCCGGTCCAGCCGGTGCCGGGCGTTGGCGCGATTTCTGGATCGAGGTCGAAGGTGATGAGGTAGGACAGCGCCGAGCGGAGGTCGCGGACCGTCATGTGGCGGTCGCCCCGCAGGTGCGCGAGTGCGAACAACCGTTCCAGGCGTGCGGCCGGAGCGTGCTCGCCTTCCTGTCGCAGGGCCGACGCGTTCTCGATCGCGATCGGGTGGTACGACTCGGTTGCGCCGGCGGGCCATCGTTCGGGCGCCACGAGCCTTTCCAACATGCGCCGCATCACCGATGGCGCGGCCGTTTCGGGCGCGATCGAGACGTACGATCGTCGCTTGAGGTCGATCAGCCAGACCCGATCCCGCGCCACGTCGGTGGCAGCCGGGCTGGACGCGATGCGGCGGACCTCATCGAACAGCCAGGGAAATCGCCCGTGCAGGGTGTGTCGCGCCTCGGCAAGCCGGCCATCGTTGATCGCGACCAGCACCGTGACGTCGCTGTCCGGCTCGGCGCCGTCGAGTCCACGGAGCCGATGGGCCAATTGATCGTCGGCCGACCGCCCGTTGGCGGATTCCGAGGCGTCGAAACACGCGCGGAACGTGTGGGTTCCGTGCGCTATCTCCCAGCCGCTGGGATCGGATTCTTCGGCGATCACATGGCCGCCGCGATTTTCGAGCGTCCGACGGACCTCTTCGAGAAAGGCAGTCTTGCCGTCGCCGGGGTTGCCGCTGAGGAAGACGACGGCGGGTTTGTGGGCGGCGATGGCCGGGCCGACCCCGGTGTCGAGCGCGGTGGGCACGTAGGTGTTGCGGGCGAAATCGGTTTCGAGTCCGCGGTTGTCGGCGTTGCCCCGGGCGCTGTTGCGGAACAGCCCCCGCACGTTGTCGATCCAGCGGCTGGTTTCGCGAGATCGTTCCGACTCGTTCAAGTCGCCGACGGCGGGAAGTTGCTGGCCACGTGCTTCGAGCGCCACGTCCAGCGCCGACCGCAACGCGGCGGCATCCCGGAATCTGGAGGCGGGATCCGGCGCGAGCGCGGTCAGCAAGGTTGACGCCACACCGTGGAGGGATTCGGGCAGGTTCGCCGGCAAGGCATCCGCCAGTTCGCCGTGGAAGGTCGAGCCGGTCGCCTTGAACGGGAGCGACCCGGTCAGGGCCTCGAAAAGCGTGACCGCGGCCGCGTAGCGATCGGCGCCCGGCGGGTGGGCGGCGTCCTGTTTCCATTCCGGCGGCCAGTAACGCGGCGAACCCGAGAGGAGCCCCGGTTCATCAGCGGTCGCGCTGGACCCGTAGTCGATGAGGAACGCCCGACCGTCGGCGTCGCGGATCATGACGTTTGCCGGTTTGATGTCGCGGTGCAGGAGCCCGTGCTGTTCGAGGTGCTCGAGGGCGGCGAGCAGGTCGTGCATTAGCCTGGTCCAGGTTTCCCGGTCGTGCGTGATGGCCGGGATCAAGCCCTGCAGCGTTTCGCCCTGGATGTATTCGAGCAGGATCTGGAAGTGCGGACGAGATTTGTCCGGCTTGCCGACGACCTTGGGCAGGTTCGGGTGCTGGTGATCGAAGAGGAGGTTGAATTCCTGGACCGCCTCCTGCAGGGCGTCCGGCCGGTAGAACTCCTTGCCGGCCACGGTCCGGTCGTTGGTGGTGTCGTACAGCAGGTAGGTCCTGGCCGATGATCCTTCGCCGAGCAACGCCTTGACTTCCAGGTCCGTGCCAGCGACGGGGCCCTTTCCCCAGGGCAGCGCGTTGCGCGCCGATTGGGCGATCCGGGTCAGGTCGTCGGCCAGGGTCGACGCCGTGCTTCGCGGCTCGTTGGCGTACGAGCCGCTCGTCAAGCCCCGGCCCAGCGCGTCTCGCAGCTCGTCGATAACCCTTTCGCCAAGGTAGGGCCACGGCGCCTTCACCGGATCGGCGGCGGGCCAGGCCCCATTCGGCAGCAGGTCGGCCAGCGGCCCGCCGGCGAGGCGTTCGAGGATGATCAGGCTGAGGCTGTAGACATCGGAGGTGGCGTCGGCGAACCCGTACGAACCCATACGGGCGATTTCCGGGGCGGCGTAGGCGTCGGCGAAATCGCCCGCGTCAAGAGCCGGGGCGATGGTCGCCGCCTGGTCGATGTGAGCAGCGACGAACCCGGTGATCGTGGCCTGCGGGAGTTGTGCCTCACGCGCGCCCGGCGCGGGCGGCGCCGGATCGTCGATGGAGACGGTTTCGGGGCGGATAGCGCGGTGAACCACGCCCTGATCGTGCACCTGGCCGAGGGCGTGGAACGCGGCGGCGGCGGCCTCGATCTCCCGGATCGCCGTGTCCCGCGACGTGGGCGCTGGGCGGGCGCCGATCGAACTTCCGGCCGGCGAGTGAACTGGCACCACCCGGTACGCGTCGTCTGACCAGGGGAAGGCATCGCCGATATGCGGAACGGCGCCGGTGGCCTGCAAGAGGGCCAACGCTTGCAGGTCTCGATCGAGCGCGGCGTCGGCATCGGTGTGGTTCGGGTAGACGTAGAGCGTGCGCCGGGAACCGGCTTCGTTGGTTGCGAGGAAGACGCGGCACGTATCGAGGGCGTCGATCTCGTCGTCGATCGAGAACATGCCGATCGTCGACGGACGTTTGGGGCGATGGGCACGATTGTCGTCGAAGAGCGTGGTCGAAATCTGGCTGTGGATCGACGAGAGGTCGAACCCGGCATCCCGCGCTTCCTCGTCGAGCCAAAGCAGTTTCTCGATGGCATTGGCGGCGGTCAACAGGCAGCGGCTGGCCCGAAGATCGCGAATCTGCGCGTTGGCGGTGTCGTTGCTGAGGATGACGCCACCTACGACTGGCACGACGCCCGAGCGCTTGCCGGGAAATCCCACGACTTTGCGGTCCAGCAAGCCCGCCAGTTTGCGGGCAATCATGTCGATCTTGCCGAACGGGCTCTGGATGCTGTCGCCGCCGGACCGCGTCCAGATCTCGTCGGTGCCGGTGATCCGCCCGCGATAGGACTTTTCGTCGAGGATCGTGATGCGGTGGGGGCCAATGACGATGAAGTCGATCTCGAACGAATTCGTCGCGTTGATCGCGAAAATCTTGTTGGCGATCACCGTCCAGGCGTTGGGCAGGGTCGCCAGCGCCCGTAGCGCCTTTTTCTCGCCCGGCGTCGTTTCTCCCGCGCCGGCCCGCAACACGTTCGCCATCGTCGAATCCGTTCGTCAATCAGGCCGTCCCGGGCTGGGAAGCTCCGGCGGGGCCAGAGGGTTCCAGCGTGGGACGGCGCCGCATCGCGTGCGTGACAGGTGTTCCAGGCCAAGTGTACGACCCCGGACGGCAAATGGGACAGGAGCACGGCGAGGGGTATCCCACAAGGGCGCTCCCGATTGGACATGCCGGCATCCGGGTGTTTCGTGCGCGACCACCTTGGCGAAGTCGACGCCGGGCTTCCCAACGCCGCCTCGTGACCGTACCCAGGACTTCTGGCCCCCCAGGCGGGACGAATGGCGACGCCTGTTCGCGTTCGGCATGGGAATGTCGTATCCTGCCCCAGGAGTTTTCAGGCAATCCAATGGCGGCGGCGGCCCTCGCGGGCGGCTCGCGACCGAAGGCGAATGCAGCAATGGTGGATCTTGATCAGCCGTCCCCCCGGCAGGCTGTCGAGCGGCTGGCCGCAACCCTGTTCACGAATCCGGATGTGGCCGCCATTCGGCTCGCCGATCCACGCTTTCGTTGGGTGCGCAGATCCCGTCCGGATATCCCTCGCGAGGTCGAAACGCTGGGCGGCCTGATTGAGCGTTTGCTCGTCGGTCCGTCGAGGACGGCGCCCGCCACCGTTGACCTGCTCCAGCACCTGATCGACTACACCGATTATTTGCTCGGCGCCACGCTCGAAGACGAGCTTCTCGGCATCGTTGCG
>JBGTNF010000346.1:0-9241 GCA_041743205.1 Thermomicrobiales bacterium
TGCGACCCACCAACACGCCGGTCCCGCCAACGGCTACCGTGCGGCCGACCAACACGCCGGTCCCGCCAACGGCTACCGTGCGGCCGACCAACACGCCGGTCCCGCCAACGGCTACCGTGCGACCCACCAACACGCCGGTCCCGCCAACGGCTACCGTGCGACCTACCAACACGCCGGTCCCGCCGACCGCCACCGTCCGGCCGACCAACACGCCGGGTCCTACTGCGACAGCGACCTCTACCTCCACACCAGGACCGACGGCTACCGCCACCTCGACACCGCTGCCAACCGCCACCGCCACGTCGACATCCACGCCAGGACCAACAGCCACCGTCATCCCTACATCCACGACGCAACCGACGTCGACGGCCACCAGCGTCCCCCCGACCACCGTGCCGTCGCTCGGCACCGTCATCAACACCGGCGGCGACAATCTCCGCTGCCGCCTCGCGCCCATCAACGGCTCGGTCCTCACCTCGCTGGCCCCCGGTTCCCAGGTGCAGGTCCGCGGTCCGGTCGCGAACGGCTGGGTGCCCGTCCGCTGCGCCAACCAGAATGGTTTCGTCTCCGCCCAGTATCTCTCGATCACGGGCGGCTCGACGCCGACCGTCACGCCGACTGCGACCACGCCTCCGGGAACGGCTTTCGGCACCGTCAGCAACACCGGCGGCGACAACCTCCGCTGCCGCGTCTCCCCGATCAACGGGTCAGTGATCACGTCCCTGGCCCCAGGCACTCGGCTCGAAGTTCGTGGTCCGGTCGCAAGCGGCTGGTACCCGGTTCGCTGCGGCGGGCAGAACGGGTGGGTTTCCGCTCAGTTCCTGACGGTGAGCAGCGCCCCGACGCCGACCCCAACCGGCACGGCGACGGTCACCCCAACGCCGGGAAGCGCCTTCGGCACCGTCTCCAACACCGGCGGCGACAACCTCCGGTGCCGGCTGGCGCCGGTCAACGGCGCGGTGATTGCCTCGCTCGCCCCGGGCGCGCGCGTCGAAGTGCGCGGACCAGCGTCGAACGGCTGGATTCCGGTGCGTTGCGCAAACCAGAACGGCTTCGTCTCCGCCGAGTACCTGACCGTGACGGGCGGCGGCAGCCCAACCGTCACCTCCACCCCTGGCACGACGATCGGCTACATCGACACGGCGGGCGGGGCCAACGCCAATTGCCGCAACCAGCCGAATCTCTCCGCCGCCGTCATCACCCGGCTCGCCTTCGGCAGCCAGGTCACGATTCGCGGCGCGGCGAGCAACGGGTGGACACCGGTGCGCTGCGGCAACCAGGACGGCTGGATTTCGTCCCAGCTCATTGCGAGTTCGCCACCGAGCAGCGTGGGACCAGCCGATGTCGCCCGGTTCCAGGTCTCCGATGCCTAAGGCGGGGTAGCAGGGTGGTTGCCCGTGCGACCACCCTGCTACCCGCTCCAGTCGACGTTCGCATAAAGGGCCGAGGCGACCAGCCATCGCCTCGCGGCGGAACCGGGCGAGAACTTCGCTAACGCGCTGCTGCGGGAATTCCGCCCACACCCACGCCTTGCCTGGGATGCCCCTGTCCAAGCGCCTGGCGCCCTTCTGGAGAAAGCCTGTCTCGTCGGCGGCAAGCACGGCCTCGTCGGCTTCCTGCCAGCCGTTCCTGCGGTCAGCGCTGGAGAGCACCCCGGCGATGAGTTCTCGTCCGGTTACGGCCTTTCGCGTGCGGTGCGCGGGCCAAGCCACACCGGGGGGCTATCGTCGCCTGTACGTCGGTCCGTGCCGCCGTGAGGCGTGGCACTACGGTCGGCTTCCTCATAGCCGAGATGGGCACCGGCGATCCAGAATCTGGATCGCCGGCGCCCATCAGCGAAGGCCGGTGATGTTCAACCATCCCTCCGGCCCTCGCACGATCCATCTTCACTTGTCGTTGGGCTGATTCCGCAAAGTGCTGCGAAACGCTGATGCGCCTCGATGCCGCAAATCGGCTCGTCCGAGGCTCACCGGCCATTCCGTCGTATCGATACGGCTTCCTCCTGGCGTCGCGCATCGTGCCGGCGCGTGGCGTTCCGGTTCTGCGTCCAACGCCCCGGTCGCTCCGCCGGTTGTCGCCGAAATCGTGGCAGTTCGGTGACTGCTCATTCGGCGGCCGTAACGTGCCTGGACCGGATCTCGGTCGTCGTCCGATAATCGGCAATCAACCGGATATCGAACCGTGACCGTGTGCGCTGGGAACCACGCCCTGCATCGGATGCGGCGCGTGAGGGGATGAACCCTGCGATGGCATCGTCCGTTCGTGGTGATCGTGCGGTATCAGGGGAACACCCGAGGCGAATGTCCAAAGCGCCATCGAAGCGGTGTTCGGCATCCTTTCGCGCACGCGACGCCGGGAACGGCGGGCCGGACGACAGGATCGCCGCGGCCCGGGCGGCGGCGTCGAAAGGACGGCCCGCGCGGATTTCCGCGATCCTGGAATGACTCCCGCCGGTGGCGGGAGCTTGCCGCCTGTTCGCTCGCGTCGCCTGGCCCGAATGCCAATGATTGCGGCGGTTTGGCTCCGCCTGGAGCTCGGTCGGTGGCGTGAATGAACAGTACCGGCATCCTAGGGATTCCTTCACGCAATGTCAATCCCCCAAAGGGAGCAACCAGCCCTATCCAACGCTGAGCGCCATGCCGTCCATCACGCCCCACAGCGACATGAACGTCTCCCAGTCGTACTGCTTGTAGATCGCCTTGCCGGGATCGGTGATGGACACGCCGGCCTCGTCGTACCCGTAGGCAACCATCACGTGCATCCCGGTCGTGAGCTGGAATCGCGTGCCATCAGCGGTGTAGGCGTCGAAGCTGCCGCCGTCGCCCCAGAGTCCCAGCCAGATCACGACCGGGCGGCCCGCGTCGAGCTCGCGCGTCAAGTCCTCACGGGTCGAGCCGTAGAACGCCTGGTTGGCGATGCCCAGCTGGTCCAGCCCACTGGCGAGCGGCGCGTTGTAGACCCCGTAGTCGTCGGTGTTGCCCCAGGAGCCCATGATGTCGCCACGGTAGCCCCAGTGCGGATTGGGCGAGGCAGGAACCACCGCTTCGATCTCGTATTCCGAGATCGACTGGCCGATCATCGTCGTCGCGATGTGGACCGAGGCGTATTCGCAACTCAGCGGACGTTGCTGCTGGTAGGTAAACACGGCCGGCAGCGACACCGTCCCGGACGGTCCGCCACCGTCCCGGTTGGGCACGATCCGGGACACGACCGGCCAGTCGCGGGCCAGGTTCGCCGCCATCGGGACCGAGACGATCATGCCCTCGATGAAGACGCAGATCGCCACCGCCGCGATCGGAATCGTCCGCGACCGGGCCAGCCGCGCCGTCCGTGACCGAAGCTCGAACTCCGCCATATCTTGCATGACCAACTCCCGGAGGCGCCGTCAGGTCGTTTGCGTTCTCTTGCCCATGATAACGCTCGAAACGGCCAAAACGGTTCGCCCGTCGCGCACGTCATGAGCCAGTATCCGGAGCGAGCGTCTCCGAAACTGCGACAAGCCCAGGCTCATAGCGAACCCACGGAGACATCGATGGTCGATTTGGTCAAACGACGCTCGTGTCAGGCAGTCGCGGAGGCGTCGATGTAACCCAGGATCCGGTCGCGGTAGGCTTGGGGCAATTCCCAGTAGTTGGCTTCGGTCAGGATGTCGATGGCCGAGCCGATCGCTTCCGGCTCGGCCATCAGCATCGCCGTCGCCTCGCTTCCGTCGGGCAGCGCCAGCGGAACCGGCGTCCCGGCCTGCGCCGCCCCGGTTTCGACGATGATGCCCCAGACCTCCGGCCCGAAAGCCCCGGCCGGCAACCCGGCCCCGCGTGTCAGCAGCCCGGCCGCCCGGGCGATGGTGACGAAGCGTCCTTCCGGCCACCGGCGACGGATCGTCGTCGGGTTCATGTCCGCCCCCCACAGGAAGGCACGGGTCTTGAAAGCGGGTTCCGTTGAGCCTTCGTCAGTGGTCATGACTCTCCTCATCGGTACGATCGTCAAAACTGCAAGCTCGCCGGCAGCTGGGGACCGGCAAACCCGCGCAACGGCGGTTCGCCCGGCGCGTCCTTCGCCAGCCCCAGCACCCGGAACCGGCCCAGGCCGGCCGGATCGATCAGGCGAAACACGGCGGCCTGGGCGCGATAGTACTCCTCGGTGTCGGTCGTCGGGTCCCGCTGGAAATCCACCAGCAAGTCACCCAGCCCGGCGTTGGCCAGGAAATCGGCCTGGGTCGTCAGGCCGATGGCGTTCAACCCGGCCCGCTCACCCGCCTCCATCAGCAGCGAAAAATCGACGTGCGCGGTCAGATCCCGCTCCCCCACCGCCTCATACGGATTGTCCGTCACCTGATGGCCGTGGTAGGCGCGCACCAGCCCGCCCAGCCGGTGACCAGCGTAGAGCTCTGCCGCCGGATACCCGTAATCGATGACCAGCGCGTACCCACGCGTCAGCCGGTTCGCCAATTGTCCCGCCCACTCCCTCGCCGCCGGGGCCACCTCGATCCGGGCGTCGACTGGCCAGGCGTCGACGTCGACCCCGGCCCGCGCCACGTAAGCCAGTGGATCGAAGGCGGCCATTTCTGGCGAAAGCGGGCCCGGAGCGTCGGCGAAGCCGCCAGGTTCCTCCCAGGTCACCCAAATCTCCTCGAAGGACGATCCGGTCCAGCGCAGGCGATGGGCCGGAAGCGCGTCGACGAACTCGTTGGCAAGGATCACTCCCGTGTACGAGGCAGTCCCGTCATCCTTGCCCGCGATATCCCCCAGCCCAACCTCGTTCATTGCGTCCCACGCCTCCGCCGTCCGGTGGGGATTCGTTTCGTTGAGCCAGTAGTCAAGCCCCGGACGCAGGTCGGGCTCGGCAACGAGCAGGCCAACGATCACGTCGTAGGCGAGCCCGCCGATCCCCGACCCGTATTCGAGGATGGTGAAGGGGTCGGGCCGGTCGAGCCGCCGCCAGCACTCGGCCACCTGGCGTCCGATCGTCAACCCGAAGAACGGGTGCAGTTCGGGCGCGGTTAGGAAATCGCCCCCGCGTCCCGGCCGGCGCGCGCGGGACATGTAATAGCCGTGATCGGAATCGTAGAGCGCGCGCTCCATGAAGCGCGCGAACGTCACCGGCCCGTGCTGGAGGATCTCGTTGCGCATCGCCTGGATCAGGTTGGCATTGCCTGCCCGGCCAGCGCGGTGGTTGGATTCGGTCATGACCTTTCGGTATTCCCCTCGATCATTCACAAGCGCCATCGAAAGGGCTGGCCGCGAGGCCGTCCGGAGAGTCCGGAAGGTCCGGAGTTGCGGCGCACGGGTATAGTTAACACGGTATGACACGCGCCGACCGGACCTGCCCGCCTGGGCGCCCGTCGTCGCAGGGACGTTCCAGGCGGAAAGGAGCAGCACGATGGCAAAAAGCCGTCACCGCGGAGCATTCGTATTCGGATCGATTTTGGGCGGCGCCGTCGGCGCCGTGGCCGCGTTGTGGAACACGCCGCAATCGGGGGAAGACCTCCGGCGCAAGCTCGGGTTCGAAAGCGAGGCTGGCCGGAGCGTGACCGCCGCCGCCTACTCGGCCAAACCGTTGTCCAACCGGGCGCTGGGCCTGGTCGAGCGGGCCGCGGCCCCGCTGGTTGGGGTCAAGCTCGGCCACACGGCCAATCACAGTCAGCCGGGCGACGCAGGCGCGCCGTCCGTCGATCCCGAACCCGGCGTGGTCCGGCGCGAACCCGCCCTGATTGACGTCAGGCCGTCCGATGGCGGCGCTTCGGCCTAGCCGGTTCACCCCCTACACCTACGCACTCGACGTTCAAGGAAGGTCACGTCCATGCTCGGCAGCGCACGCACAGCCATGAAGTTCTTCGTTTACGGCCTGATCCTGGGCCTGCTCTTCGCTCCCCGCAGCGGTGCCGAAACCCGCAAGGAAGTGATGGGCTGGGCGTCGGAAGCAGTCAAGGACACGGTCAGTTCCATGACCGGCGGCAGTTCCTCGCAAGACAGCGCCAACGCGACCTGATCCGAATCCCGAATCGGGTCCGACGCCACAAGCAACCACAAGGGGAGGCGCCGGGCGCCTCCTCTTTGGCATTCCTGTCGTCCCCGCAGTCCAACGTCATCGGGATTATGCTCGTTACACCTTGACCTTGATTGGCTAATGTAACGATCTATCGCCATTTTACTGGAGTCGCCGGCAGCGGTACACTCGTTTCACGTCAGCCTGGCTTTCCGCAAGGAGATGGATTCATGGCAAGCTTTTTCCGGCTCCAGGTCGATCTCGACGACCTGACCGACGCGATGTACGCCTTCGTGACCGATCCGCAGCCGAGCCGCAACGAACGCCCCGTCGTCCAGGAACTGAACGACATCAACCACGACTTGGTCGATGTGCTCGAATGCATGGTGCTCGACGGCACCGACGACCGGCGGGATGTCGAGGACTTCGTGCACACCGTCTTCGGCGCCCACGGCCCTGGCGGCCCTGGCCCGGCCAAGGTCGAATCGTAAATGGCATGCGGAAGGCGCCGATGACCATGACTACCTCTTTACCTTCCCCCGGCTCCCGGTCGTGAGCGGTCCCCGGCTCCTCTTTTCTGCCGCCGAGGACTTTCTCGTACCCGCCACCGAGGAATTGCGCGAGCTCTTCCCGGACGCCGCCTTCGGCGCCGTCGGGCCCGACCTGGGCTGGATCGCGGCCGAAGGGCTCTCGATCGGCGCCCTGGCGGAAACCTGCCGCGATACGCCAACCATCTTCATCCGGCACCTGATGCGCGAGGTCGGCTCGATTCCCGCCGATCCCTCGGCCAACCTCGCAGACGTGGTCGCGATCGCGATCGGCACGTGGACGCAATTGCCGCTCAAACCCGAGGTTTCGCTTCAGGTCTGGTCCATCGGCGAGGTAACGACCGGGTACCGGGCGGACGAACTGCGTCGCGCCCTGGCCGATGCCCTCGGCGAGCGTGGCGTAACCGTTGCGCGATCCGGCCAGGACCAAATCCTGGGGGCCATCGTCACCCCGGAAGGCGTGCTGCTGGGCCTGAACAGTGCCGGCAGCGCGTTGAGCGACTGGCCCGGCGGGCAGGTGCGCATGGCGAAACCCAAGGGCCAGATATCGCGGTCCGAATTCAAACTCGAAGAACTCTTCCGCGTCCACGACCTCGATGTCCCGACGAGCGGCATCGCGATCGACCTCGGGGCCAGCCCCGGCGGCTGGACGCGGATCCTGCGCCAGCGCGGCCTCACCGTGTGGGCGATCGACCCGGCCAAACTCGACTCTCGCCTCGCCCACGACGCCCGGATCCACCACGTCCAGATGACGGCCGGGCCCTTCCTGAACATGACCGACGTGGTCGCCGACCTTGTCGTCAACGACATGCGGATGGATCCTGACCTCTCCGTTTCGGTGATGCTCGACGCCGCCAAACGCCTCGCGCCCGGCGGAATGATGATCCAGACGCTGAAGGTCACCCCGCACAACACGCTCCGCACGGCGCGCCGGGCCATCGCCGACCTCCAACGCGCCTACGACATCGTTTGGGCCGGTCAGTTGCATCACAACCGCAACGAGGTCACGGTCGTCGCCCGGAAGCGAGCGTGAGTTCGATCGACATGGACGCCGTGGCGGGCATCCTGCGCGAGGCGGCGGCTACCGCGATCGTGCCCCGGTTCCGGGCCCTGGCCGCTCACGAGATCGAGGAGAAATCACCAGGTGAGGTGGTGACGGTTGCCGACCGTGAGGCGGAGGCAATCATTTCGGCCGGGCTTGACGACCTCCACCCCGGCATCCCGGTGGTCGGCGAAGAAGCGGTCGCCGCCAACCCGGTGCTGGCGAACGCCATCCACGATGCACCGCTCGTTTGGCTCGTCGACCCGCTCGATGGCACGGCGAACTTTGCCCACGGCAATCCGGATTGGGCGGTCATGGCCGCGCTCGTCCGCCACGGTGACACCGTCGCCTCCTGGATCTACCGCCCGCTTGACGACCAATTGTTCATGGCCGAGCGTGGCGGCGGAGCCTGGAGTCGCAGTCAACGGTTGCGTTGTCATGACGCCGGCATCGCCGACCTGTCCACGCTGCGCGGGGCCGTCCTCCCCCGATTCCTGACCGACGACGAGCGGGCCCGGATGACGCCCCGGTTCGATCGCTTCGCAACGGTCACCGGCGGGTACGCCTGCGCGGGCTACGAGTATCCGGCCATCATCGAGGGGCTTCAGGAGTTCGCCCTGTTCCAGCGATTGCTGCCCTGGGACCACGCTCCGGGCGTCCTGCTGCTCACCGAGGCTAGCGGAATCGCGCGACACCCTGACGACGCCACCTACCGGCCCGGCGCCGATCGACGCGGGCTGCTGCTGGCGTCGAATCAAACCGTGTGGACAGCAGTTCGTGACGAACTCTCCGGGGCCTGATGTCGAATCAGGTCCCGGAGGTCATTCGGCTGGGGAGCCCCAGCCGCCTCAGGCGATGCGGCTGGGCGCCCCCGCCTGGACCGGCGTGAAACCGAATGACCGTCGCCAGCGTCTCAATGGGGTGCGGGGAAACGCCCCACGCCATCAGCGAAACGATGCGAAAGGCGCCAGTTCGGATGACTGCCGGGTTCAACACCAGAAGATTCTTACGTTGCCTGATGCTGACCGTCATCTTCGGCTGCTGCGTGCTGGTGTCCTTGCCCGAACCGGGCCTTGCCCAAAACGCGCCTGAATCAGGCGCCGCCGTTGATCCGGTCGGGAGTCCTGGCGTGGAGCCCGTGCCGGGCGTGACCGCCGCATCTTCGTCAACTAGCCAAGCGAGTGACGACCCGCCGGCGGATGTCCGGCTGGTTTTCGGATTCACCGCCGGCACGGTTCTGGTGCTCTCGGCGCTGGCCTTCCTCGACCGTCGCCCGGAGCCGTAAAGCGGCATCCGGGTAGACACTGCGTGAATCGCTTGTGCCGCGGATCGACGCAGGCAGGGGCGATGTTTGCCCACAGATACTGGATTCCGGGTCAGTTCACCCGGTTGCGCAATGGTTCGCCCTGAAAATGCGCGGCCAGGTTGGCAGCGGCGAGATCAACCATCGCCTCGATCGCCTCCGGGGTGCGGCCAGCCATGTGCGGGGTCAGCAGCAGGTTGTCAAGCATGCGGAGCCGTTCCGGCACATTCGGTTCGCCCTCGACCACATCCAGTGCGGCGCCCGCGATGCCCCGCGAGATGAGCGCCGCCACCAACGCGTCGGTATCCACCACGCCGCCGCGCCCGATGTTGACCAGGTAGCCCTGCGGCCCCAGCCGCGCCA
>JBGTNF010000347.1:0-6110 GCA_041743205.1 Thermomicrobiales bacterium
ACCGGCGAGGTTGGCGTAGGCTGCCCGGGCCGGCTCGATGCTGGCCAGGAGCTCGTCCAGCGACGCCCCGCCGACGAGTTCGGGCACAACCTCGCGGTGCGCCTGCAGGGCCAGCTCGCGCACGCGCTGGAGCATGTCGACATCGGCAACGACGGTGGCGGGAGCAGCCGGAACGGGCGCGGCGTCAAGGGCCGGATCGTCGCTGACGAGGTCGAGGGGATCGATGAAACCGGTCATGGGCGGTATCTCCTTGCCGTGAACGATGGGTCGGGCTCCGGGCCTGACCCATCGAACGCGCCCGGCCTGGAGAACTGCGCCACGTCGAGGGGCCGACGAACGTCATGCCGAGCCGACCCTGAGCGCCAGGGAGGCCAGGGACGGGGCAGTCCAGGCATCTCTTCGCCGCAGCGAACCCGGCGCCGAGAAAGAGATGTCTCGACCTCGCTCGACATGACGTGGGTGGTGCTTGACATGATGTGACTCGGGTTTCGGGATGGCCCGCCCCGAAAACGTGTGCGATGGTTTCGGCATGGCGAACGTGCCGCGTGACGAAGCTGGGCAATTTGGGGAGTGTTTTGCGTGAACGATGGAGCGTTTGTGAAGATCGTGCTGGAAACCGCGTTTGGCCAAATCGTCGTGGCGCTCGACGCGGCTCGCGCGCCCGCGACCACGGACAACTTCCTCCACTACGTGGACGGCGGGTCCTACGATGGCGGCAGGTTCCATCGTACGGTGCGGCTGGACAACAACTCGAACGCCAACCTCAAAGCCGAGGCGATCGGGGCCGGGATCGCCGCTGGCGCCGACCGCGGAGCCCTGCCCAACGACGCGATCGCGATCGAGGTGATCCAGGGCGGCATCGATCCCACCCGCTCCGGCGAGCAGCGGCCCGCGATCGCTCTCGAACGCACCAGCGAGACCGGTCTTCGCCACGTCGACGGCACGATCTCGATGGCCCGGCTCACGCCGGACAGCGCCGTCTCCGATTTCTTCATCTGCATCAATGACCAGCCATCGCTGGATTTCGGCGGGCAGCGCAATCCGGACGGCCAGGGTTTTGCCGCTTTCGGCCAGGTCATCGAGGGGATGGACGTGGTGCGCACGATCCAGGGGCAGCCGTCCAACGGCCAGGCGCTCGATCCTCATGTCACAATCATTCGCGCCCACCGGGCCGGCGGGAAATCGTAGCGCTGCCGAACTTGTCTGGGCCCCGTTTCGTCGACACGGCGGTTCGCTATGGCCGCGCGCTCTCATCAACCAGGCCTCGCGCGTCGCGACGGTCAGGATCGGCGCTGCAACCCGTCCGCCGGTTCGATCCGCAACACGTGGGCGGCCGAGGTCGGAAGCCTCGACGGCAACGCGACGTGCAGGTGGCCGTCATCGGCCACGGACCATTCGAGCGGTTGGTCGACACCCAGCAGCCGGACGCCCGTGACGCCGGCGGCGTCGATGTCGCGCAGGTGAAAATGCGGAACCCCGGGCGCATCGACCAGCATCGCGTAGACGGCGACGGCGCTCCGCGTGAAGCGTACCGCCGTCGCTTCGGAGGTCTTCCCCTCGGCGGTCGTCCACGGCCGAGTCCCGTAAATCGCCTCGCCATTGACCGCCAGCCAGGCGCCCAGGCCCCGCAACGGCGCCTGCTGCGCCTCGGGAATTTCGCCCTGCGCATCCGGTCCGATCCCCAGCAACAGGTTCCCGTTCTTGCTGACGATGTCGCAGAACGACCGGACCAGCTCGGTCGCCGATAGAATGTCCTCGGGCGGCTCGTTGCGCTTGAGCCCGAACGAGTGGCCCACGCCCCGGGTGGATTCCCATTTTTTCTCGACAATCGAATCGAACTGGGCGTATTCCGGCGTCGTGAAATCGGCCCAGGCCGGCTCCGGCATCGAGAAGGTCTTGCGGCTGTCGGGCAGCACCCGCCACAGCCGCTGGATCGCCTTGCCGGCGAGTCGCATGCCCTGGGTGGCGATCGCTTTTCGCTCCGGGTTCGATTCCCGCCAGCGGTTGTTGATCACGCCGTCTGGCACGGCGTTGTAGTACTCGGCGAAGAGGCTGGCGAGGTTGCCGCCGCCCGGCCAGCTGATGTCGTTCCACAACACCGATGGCGCATAGCGGTCGATCAGCTCGCGGACGTGGCCTTCGGCGTAGGCGCGGTAGGCCTCGCCTTCCGGCACGGCCAGGATCAGGTCGACGCCGTCTTTCAGCACGGCGTCGTTGAACGGCCAGTCGAACCCGCCGGAGTAGTAGAGCCCCATCCGCAGGCCCTGTGCGGTGACGGCGCCGGTGAGGTCGCCGACCAGGTCGCGGGCGGCGTGATAGCGCCCCTTGGCCGGGTGCGCCAGGGCCGAGGGCCAGAGCGTGAACCCATCGTGGTGTTTGGTGGTCAACACCACGTAGCGGGCGCCGGCCTCGCGGCAAAGGCCGGCCAGCACATCCAAATCCGCTTCGCGCGAACCGTCGTTGAAGGCATCGACGAAGCCGTCGTACGGCGTGTTTGCGCCGTACGTCTCCCGGTGATGGGTCCACGTCGGGCTGCCCTCGATCTGCATCGAGTTGAGATACCACTCGGCGTAGGGCGTGTTGCGGAAGAACCCGTTGGGACCGCCCTCCCGGAACAACCGCTGGATATCGCCCACGTTCGGCGCCCAGGCCGGCACGGAATAGAGTCCCCAATGGATGAAGATGCCCAGTTTGGCCTCGTCGAACCAGTCGGGCAGGGGGTGGGTGCGAACGGAATCCCAGGTTGGCTGATACACCGGCATCACCTCGGGAAACGAATGTCGACAACGGGCTCAGGTGTTGGGGCCATCATACCGGGTGGATATCGGTCCGTCCGCTTGGGCGCGCCGCGACGATCAGGTCCCGGGTCAGGCCAACGTGCCCGTGGTGCTCGGCCGTGTGCCGCATCATCACCATCAGCACCTCGCGGCCGGTCAACGGACCGAAGACCGGGTGCTCGAATGTTCGGTCTATCGCGTCCGGCGGGAGCGCGCCCAGGGCCGTTTCGACCTCGGCCCGCAGCGCCGCCCAGCCCGGAATCGGCACGTTCGATGCGTCGGCCACGCTCCGGAACTCGCCGTCGCGGTCCCGGTCGATCGTTTGGCCGAGCAGGACGCGGAAGACGTGCATCCGCACGTTGCCGAGGGTGTGCGCGGCCAGCGCGTAAATGCTGTTGGCGTCCGGTGAAGGCGGCCGCCAGTTCAGCTCCTCGACCGTCAGGCTGTCCACGATCTCCATGAAGCCGTCGAGCGAGCGCAGGGTGAACCGCCAGAACGAGGCCACTTCCTCGCTCGCGAACCGTGACCGGTCAATTTCATGCGTCATGATGGTTCCCTCCACTTATGGACGAATCGATACGTCACGCCGAGGCCCCGGCATGGACCACCGCATCCCCCACTCCTTGCTCCTGATCACGCAGAAGCCCCGGTGTAGTGCTTCAGCCCGAACCGCCAGAACCAGCGCGCCGCCACCGCAAACCCGACCGCCAGCGCCACCGCGCCAAGCGCCACGCCGGGAGTCAGCCGCCCGGTCAGGCTCTGGGCCGGGATCGTGATCGCGAACGCGACCGGGATCACGAACGTCAGCGAAACGCGCATCCAGCCGGGGTAGATCGTGATCGGCCAGCTCCCCGCCCCATCGAACATCGTGTTGAAGATGACCAGGATGTTGTCCAGCTTCACGAGCCAGAAGGCGCAGGTCGAGAGCAGCAGCAGGAACGAATAGATGATCACCAGCCCGGCCAGCAGCACGACCACGAATCCTGCCCCCTCGGCCAGCCCAATCGACCCGCCCAGGCTGACCAGCGCAAATGTCAGCACCCCGGTTCCGGCCGCGACATCGGCGAGCGCCGCCACGTTGACCCGCGCCACGCTCGCCAGCAGTTGCGAATCGGCCGGTTTGGTCAGCATGAAATCGAGCGTGCCCTGCCGGATCCCTTCCATCAACTGTTCCATGCTGGGGCGCACGACCAGGCTGATCAGGCCGCGCACCAGCATCTGGATCCCGATCAGCGCCACCAGGTCGGTCTGCGTCCAGCCTCCGACCTGCTCGGTTTGCCCGAACACCACGCCGAGGGCAAGCAGCGCCGCTCCCAGCCCGATCACGATCGAGATCACCTGCAGGAAGAAATCGGCCCGGTACTGCACCACGTTGAGGATGCCGAGCCGGAGGTAGGTGCGGATCACGACCAAAGCGTCCATCTCAAGCCCCACCGTCTACTGTCATTCCGAGCTGCCCCTGCGGGCGGCGAGGAATCTCCCGCGAAGCGGTACCTTGGTGACCTCTCCAGCAAGTACCGGCTCCGCCGTATCCAGCGGGGCCGGGATGCTCGCTGGCGCTCGACATGACAATGGCGTCGCCACGTTCCATGCTCACGCTCCCACCGCCGAGTATCGGCTCACCGCGTGCGACCAGACGAGCCGCAACAGCCCCAGCAAGAGTCCGATCCAGACCAGCTGCATCAGGAACCCGGTCGCGATCTCGCGCGCGCCGCTGGTCCCGAGCGCCGTCTCGACCGGGAACGAGAGCATCCAGCGGAAGGGCAGGATGCTGGCCGCGATCCGGGCCGGTTCCGGCAGCAGCGCCAGCGGGGCGACCGTGCCGGTCAGGAAGAAATAGACCGAGGAGTACAACTGGAAGAGGGCGTTGGTTTTCGTGATCCAGAACGCCAGCAGGCCGATCGTCCATTCCAGCAGGAAAACCAGCAAGGCCGCCAGCACGATCGCCGGGGCCAGGGCGACCAGGTTCGGCCATTTCCACGCGTACTCGGCGTCGAAGATGAAACTGAAGATCACCGCCACCGGCGCCAGGGGCACAAGCGTCAGCGTCTTGAAGACGAGATTCTCGACGATGTCGTTGTGGATCGGGTGGATCGGCCGCAGCAGGATGCCGGAAAAGAGCCCACTCTGGACCCGCCAGCCCATTTCCCACATGTGCCACGAAAAGGTCAACTGGTTGACCACCATCAGGATGATGAAATAAGCGGCGTACCCGCCCTCGGTGAACCCGCCGGCGCTGCCGCCCTGCGACCGCGCCACCGTCGTCCAGACCACGATCGAGATCAGCGGCCGGGAAATGATCGCGAACAGCCAGATCAGGATCGACCCGCGGTAGGCGAGCTGCAACGCCCCTTCGGTCCGGAACTTGGCGCCGTAGAAGGCCACCAGCGCCCGCGGACTCAGCGATTCGCGGCTCGGCGCCGCGGTCGCCGCCATCAGGCCGCCGCCCCGGCGGAGGTTTTCTCGTCAGCTGTCGCTTCATCGTCGTCGCCGGACGAGAAGACGCGCTCGATCACCTCGTCGATCGGCGGGTCCTCGACGGTCAGGTCGGCGACTGGCAGCGCCGCCAGGATCCGGGTGGTGACGCGCGCGGTCTCCAGCTTCGGCACCCGGATCGTGATCCCGATTGCCGACGCTTCCACGATCTCGCCCTCGCCGCCGATCAGCGAGCGGAGCGCCGCCTCGTCATGGGCCGGCTCCGAGCCCTCGTCGAACTCGACCACGATCGTCTTGTGCGGCGAAAAGGTCTGCACCAGGCCGGGCAGGTCGCCGTCGTAGAGCAGCGACCCGTGGTGGATCACGATCACCCGGTTGCAAAGGGCCTCGACATCGGCCATGTAGTGGCTGGTGAGGAGGATCGAGGCGCCGGTGCGCGCGTTGTAGTCGGCCACGAACTGGCGGATCCGCCGCTGCATCGCCACGTCCAGCCCGATCGTCGGCTCGTCGAGGAAGAGGATCGTCGGCGCGTGGAGCAATGAGCCGGCGATCTCGCATTTCATGCGTTCGCCGAGCGAGAGGTTGCGCACTGGCTTCTTGACGATCTCGCCGAGATCGAGCAGGTCGATCAACTCGTCGCGGCGCTGGTGGAACTCGGCGTCCGGGATCCGGAAGATCGCCTTGTTGAGCTCGAACGAATCCAGCACCGGGATATCCCAGGTCAGCTGGTTGCGCTGGCCCATGATCAGGGCCATCCGGCGCAGGTAATCGCGGTCCCGCGTCCACGGCGTGTAGCCCAGCACGTCGGCGCCGCCCGAAGTCGGGTGCAGGAGCCCGGCCAGCATCTTCAGGGTCGTCGTCTTCCCCGCGCCGTTGGGGCCGAGGAACCCGACGATC
>JBGTNF010000348.1:0-5702 GCA_041743205.1 Thermomicrobiales bacterium
CCCGCGTGATTGTCGATTCGCTGACGCCGATGGCGTCGGCCAGTTGCGGGGCGGAAACCACCGCCCCGTAGCGGGTGTCTGCCAGCAGGCGGTCGATCGCGCGGCGCTGCCCAGCGGAGAGGTCGTCGTAGTGGGCGTCGATCGCGCGGTCGACCTCGGAGAGCCCGGCGGCAACCTCCGGTCGCCCAATTGCGTCGGGATTCGTTTGATCCGGGGGCATCGTGTCCATCAACCGCTCCTGCTCACCAGCGCGGGAGCGTTTTCTCCCAGGTCGGGTCGACGGTTCGCCGCATGTAACCGGCGTCGTCACGGTCCCGGTACGGGATGCGCTGGAACCGCTCGTGGCCACGGGCCAGCGCGTCGCGGTCGATCTCGAACCCGAGACCCGGCGTGGTTGGAACCGCGACGGCCCCATCGTGGAAGGCAACCTTGCCGCCGACGATGATCTCGTCACGCTCGTCCAGCCACGGGTAATGGGTATCGGCATCATACGTCAGGTTCGGCGTGGCCGCCGCGAGGTGGACCATCGCCATCAGCGACACGCCGAGGTGCGAGTTGGAATGCATGCTCAGGCCGATTCCAAACGTCGAGCAAATCCGGCCAAGCTCGACCGTGGCCCTCAGGCCGCCCCAGTAGTGGTGATCGCCAAGGATCACCTGCACGGCGTCCTCATGAACCGATTCCGGGATGTGGGAAAAGGCGGTGACACACATGTTGGTGGCGTTCGGAATGTCGATCCCATCGGTCAGGAGTCCACGGCGGACGGCGGCCATGCCCGCGATCCCGCCGGTCGGGTCCTCGAAGTATTCCAGGTCATCCGCCAGTTCCCGGCCGACGTGGATCGAGGTCTCGACCGACCAGGCCGTGTTCGGGTCGATCCGAAGCGGCACGCTGGGGCCGAACGCAGCGCGCAAGGCGCGGATTCCCGCGATTTCCTCATCCGGCGGAAAGACGCCCGCCTTGAGCTTGATGCTCTTGAACCCGTAGCGGTCGATCATCGCCTGGGCCTGGGCGACGACGCCTTCCGGCGACATCGCCTCACCGTAGACGTCCTCACGAACGTCGTCACCCTCGCCGCCGCCGCCCGCGTGCTTGTAGAAGAGATAGGCGCTGAACGGGACCGTGTGGCGCACGCGTCCGCCGAGCAGTTCTGCCACCGGCACGCGCTGCGAGCGCCCGGCGAGATCGAGCGCGGCGACCTCGATCGGGCTGAAGGTGCGGGGCAGGGCCGTCTTGACCTTGCCCGCCGGCATGGCGAAGTTCCTCAGCACCGGGTCCGGGCGATGCTCCGGATCGGCGTCGAGATGCGCCGCCACGATTCCGTAGAGCCGGTTCCCGTTGGCGGCGTCGGTCCCGATGATTTCCGGTCGCAGACGTTGCAGGTCCTCATGCATCTGCGTCGAGAACGCCGCTTCGCCGAAGCCGGATTCGCCGTTTTCCCCGACCAGTTCCACGATCAGCCGGTTGACGTACGGCTCGTGGATGCCGGGCGCGTTGCGCAACGGGGCATCGGCGATGGCGACCGGCGTCACGATCATGTCCGCGATTTTCACAGGGTTCCTTCCTTCAACAGACGGGTGCGCTTCACGATATTGTCGTAGGGTTGCGGAGCTTGCTCCGCCCGTGCTTCCACCGCCGATGGGTCACGCGGATTGCGACTGCTCTCCCCACCCATCATCCCGAGGAACGAGGGCAGCGAAGCGGGTCCCTACGCGAAGCGCTCGACGACGAAGTCGGCGCCTTGTGTTGCCAAAGTTCTGGTCGGCCTTCGGCCGATGCGCTTCGCGCAGGGATTCCTCGCAAGCTCGGAATGACAGACTTTGGGGATCCAGGTCACTCCCCCTCACGCGCCACCCCGGATCTTCGGGTTGAAGGCGGCGCGCAGGCCATCGCCAACGAGGTTGAAGCCGAGCACGGTCAGGAAAATCGTCAGGCCGGGCACGATCGAGAGCCACGGCGCGATCTCCAGGTACTGGTAGCCCGATTGCAACATTCCGCCCCACGACGCCTGCGGCGGCCGCACGCCAACTCCCAGGAAACTCAGGCTCGCCTCGGCGAGGATGCCATAGGACGCCAGCAACGCAAACTGCACGATCACCGGCGACAGGCAATTGGGGAGGATGTGGAAGACGATCAGGCGCGGCGTGCTGGCCCCGGACGCGCGGGCCGCCTCGATGTACTCCTGCTCCCGCACCATCAGCGTGCTGGCCCGCGCCAGTCGGGCCATCGTCGAGAACGAGACGATCGCGATCGCCAGCAGGATGCTGGTGATGCTCGGCTCGAAGACCGCCGCGATCGCCAGCGCCAGGATCAGCGAGGGGAAGGCCAGCATCCCGTCGGTGAACCGCATCACGACCTCGTCCACCCAGCCGCCGAAGTAGCCGGTCGAGATGCCGACGACGACCCCGATGAACGTCGTCAGCATGGTCGCGCCGAAGCCGACCTGCAGCGAAACCGTGGAGCCGTGGAGCAGGCGGCTCAGGATGTCCCGCCCTAGCTCATCGGTGCCGAGCGGGTGGCTCCAGCTCGGACTGGCGAGCACGGTCGAAAAATCGCCGAAATTTGGATCGTAGGGGGCCACCAGCGGCGCCAGCACCGCCATCAGCACGGCCACGATCACCAGCGCCAGGCCAAACGGCGCAAGCCGCGTCCGGAAGAAGGCGCGGGCGCTCATCCGCCAGAGCGAAACCGCCTTCCGCTCCGCGTTCATCAGGGGCCGATCTGGCGACGGGGCGGTGGGGAGGGCCAGTTCCGGTGCGCTCATGCGTAACGAATCCTCGGGTTGAGGGCGGCGTAACACACATCGGTCAGCAGGTTGGCGACCACCACCAGCACCGCGGCGAAGAGCACCGTCGCCTGCAGCACCGGCAGGTCCCGCGAGAGGATCGCGTCGACCGTCGCCCGGCTCAGGCCCGGCAGGCCGAACATCGTTTCCACGATCACGGACCCGCCGAGCAGGTTGCCGATCTGGAGCCCGATCATCGTCACTACTGGGATCATCGCGTTCTTGAACGCGTGGCGGAAGACGACCCGCCGGTTGGAGAGCCCCTTGGACTGAGCGACCGTGACGTACGACGTGCGCAACTCCTCGATCAGGGACGAACGCAGGTGGCGCATCAGCGACGCGGCGCTGGCCGTGCCCAGCACCAGCGAGGGCATGATCAGGAGCTTCAGCGCCTGGAGCGGATCTTCGGTGAAATACACCCAACCCGAGGGTGGCAGCCAACTGAGCCGGAGCGAGAAGAGCAGGATCAGCAGCATCGCCAGCCAGAAGCTCGGCATCGCTACCCCGGCCACCGCCAGCACGGTCACGACCTTGTCGACGGGCGAGCCGGGCCGCATCGCCGAGATCACGCCGGCCGGGATCGCGATCACCAGCGAGACGAGCAGGCTGGTCACCGCGAGCTGCAAGGTTACCGGGAACCGGGTCGCGATCAGTTCCGAGACCGGCTGCTGATTCCGCGTGGATACGCCGAAGTCGCCGGTGACGGTGTCGGCCACCCACCGCACGTACCGCACCGGGGCCGGATCATCCAGCCCCATCTCGGCCACCAACGCGTCGTAGCGTCGCTGGTCGATCCCTTCCTCCCCGAACCGGGCGAGGGCGGCGTCGCCCGGCAGCCAGTTGGTCAACACGAAGACGATCAACGAGACCACGAACAACACCGGGACGGTCAGGGCGAGGCGGCGGAGGAGAAAGGCCTGCATGGGCGGCGCCCTATTCCGAGACCGAGACGAAGCGCAGTTCGAGCGACCCGCCAACCGAGGTGACGCCACTGAGACGGGTCGATGTCGCGAACCCGAGCGGGTGCCGGGCCAGGATCTTGAGCCCGGCGTCGTCGACCATGATCCGCTGGATTTCCTGGTAGATCGCCGCCCGCGCCGCCCGGTCGCTGGATTGCCGGCCCTCGATGACCAGGGCGTCGACAGCCGGGTTGCTGTACTTGCCCCAGTTGGCAAGACCTCCCGTGGTGAAATTCGCTGAGGTGCTTTCCGGGTCGGGTTGGATCGAGGTGCCGATGATCGCGATCTGGTAGAGCCCTTCGGCCAGGTCCTCGTTGAAGGTGACACGCTCCTGGGCCTCGATCTCGGTCCGGATCCCGACCTGGTCGAGCATCTGCTTGATGATCTGGGCCGCTTGCCGGTCGTTCGTGCGATTGATGATCTTGAGCCGGATATCGATCCCGTCCGGGAACCCCGCCTCGGTCAGCAGGGCGGTGGCCTGGTCCGGGTCGTAGCCAATGGTGCGGATCGACTCGTCGTACCCGAGCACGCCGGGCGCCCACCAGAGGTGGTGGTGCGGCTCCATGATGCCGGGGCCCATCGCGTTGGCGAACCCGGCTTCGTCGAGCGCGTAATGCGCCGCCTGGCGCAGCTGCTTGTTGCTGAACGGCTCGGACTCCATGTTGATCATGATCCGGGCGAGGTCGGCGCGGAAGGTGGCCGGGGCGGTGACGAAGGCGATGTTGGGATCGCCCATCAGGGTCGGGATGTCGCGGGCCGGCGGAAACTGGTAGGCCATGATCGCGCCGCTGCGCAGCTCGACCGAGGCCCGGGCCAAGTCCACGGCGTGCAGCGAGCGGGCGGTGTCGAAATAAGGCAGCGGCTGGCCGTCGTCGCCCATCTGCCAGTAGTCGGGGTTGCGTTCGAGGCGCAGGCTGTCGTCGGGAATCCACTCCACGAAGCGGCAGGGGCCGGTGCCGACCGGATTCCGGCCGAACGCTTCGTCGCCATTCGTTTCGACCGCGACCCTGGACACCATCTGGCTGACCGAGGCGATCTGGAGCAGGGCCGGTTCCGCCGTGACCTCGGAGAACGTCAAGCGGAGGGTCGAGGCGTCGACCGCCTCGGCGCTGTCGACGAACGCGATCTGGGAACCCAGGACCGAGAGGTCGCTCTTGATCCGGTCGAAGTTCCACTTCGCGGTTTCGGCGTCCCACGGCGACCCGTCGTGGAAGGTCACGCCCTGGCGCAAGGTGAAGGACAGGGAGAGGCCATCCTCGGCGAACGCCCACGACTCGGCAAGATCGCCTTCGATCGCCCACGGCTCGGCCTCGTCCCCGGTCGGACGGCTGGCGATCAGCCGGTCGAAGAGGAGACCGTGAACGGGATCGGGAATGCTCTCGTAATGGGGATCGAGGGAGGCGATGGCCTTTTCGTCCGAAACCACCAGCTCGCCGCCACGGACGGGGGCAGCCTGCGCGCGGTGGGCCGCGATTTCCCGCGTGGAAGGGGCGGCGGTGGCGAACTGAACGCCGGATCCAACCGCCGCTAATGCGGCGGCGGTTCCGGCGCCAAAGCCGAGGGCGGTCCGGCGCGAGACTTCGCGTGGGGTAGGGCCGGTGGCGTTGCGAGACGTGTCTTCCATGATCCGTACGCTCCCTCGAGTCGAACCAGGGACGGCTCGCTCGCTGATTGACGCGACTAATCTTTCGACAATGACCCGTTGCTGCAAGTTGACTTGCGATTCGATAAGGGCCATTATTCGGGAAGATGGATGCCTTGTCAATCCACCGGCGAAAATTGCTTCGAACTCGTTCAGGCGCATGGCGCCAACCACCAGCCACGGGAGCACGACGATGGCCACGACCGTTTCCCAACCCGTCCAGACCACCGATCAGTTGCGCGGCTCGCTGCGCGGGGCGCTGGCGTTCCCGATCACGCCGTACGCGGCCGATGGCGCGGTCGATCTCGCCGAGTCG
>JBGTNF010000349.1:0-19573 GCA_041743205.1 Thermomicrobiales bacterium
GAGCGCGTGATCGCGGCCGACGTCACCGCTGATCCGTCGTGGAACTGGAGATCGGACCGAAGGGTGATTTCCCAGGTTACATCATCGATTGCCGAAAACGATTCGGCGGCCAACGGCTGAATCGAGCCGTCGGCGGCGTAACCCAGCGGCGAATCGTAGATCGAGTGGACGATCGACCAGTCGCGTGCCGAATAGGCGAACGCGGGGTCGATCGACTCAGGGGCGCCAGCCAGGTCGATAACCAGTTCCTCCATCAGCTCGGCCTGGGGCGTCTGGGCTGACGCCGCCTTGAGTGACGGCAATCCGAGCGCCAGCGCCACCCCCGCGCTCGACGCGGCCTTGATCAGGCCCCGGCGGCTTGGCGCACACGCGGCCACAGGCGTGATGTGATCCTTCATGAAATGTCCTCCCTGCGGGTGGCAATGATGTATTCATCGCCCCGGGGACTCCAGCCCTCGCCGAAATCCTTCGTGCCATAGGTTGCCGTCAGGTTCCAGAGGAAGACCGCCGGCGGCGAGTCCTGGAAATAACGACCGAGTTCCTCGTACAGCGCCGCCCGTTCTGCAGGATCGATCGCGACTGCACCCGCCGCGATCAACGCGTCTGCCCCATCGTCGGCGTATCTGGTCAGCGGACCGGTGCTGGCGAACATCAGGCTGAGGAGCGTGTGTGGATCGTAGACCGGGCGCCACGTTACGAAACGGAGGGGAGCCGACTCGGGGTCTTGCCAGGAGCCGTTGAACGTGGCCAGTTCGGTGGTTTCGATCGAAACCGAGATGCCGACGTCCGCGAGGTTGGCGGCGATCGCCGCCATCACGTCGTCCACGCCGCCGCCCGTGAACTGGAGCCGGGTGTCGAACCCGTCCGCGAATCCGGCTTCGGTCAGTAACTCCCGCGCCCGGTCGGGATCGAAGGTAAAGGGCTCCAAATCCGCATCGTATCCGATCGCCCGCTCATCGGGAAAGAGCGAAGCGAGGCGGCGCGACGCGGTCGAAATCAGGGCCTGCCCGATCGTCTCGACATCGATCGCGTGGTTGAGCGCCTGGCGCACCAGGGGGTCGTCGAACGGCGCCACATCGTTGACGACGCGCAGGAACGACGTCCCGAGCACGGGCGCCTCGACGATCTCGCCGCCGCCATCGACCACCGCCTGCGCCTGGTCCTGTGGGACGCTGTCGACGAGGTTGGCGGTGCCGGTCGCCAGGTCGGCAATCCGGGTGGTTGGCTCCGGAACGAACCGGTAGCGCACGGTTTCAGCGATCGGCTGCCCCTTGGAGCTTGGGGATATGTAGTTTGAGTTGCGCTCCAGAAGAAAGTGATCGCCCGCTTCGCGAGACACGAATCGATAGGGTCCCGACCCGATTGGCGCCGTCTCGAACGAATCCGGCGTCGCGCCTGCCGGGAACAGGACGAGCCAGACCGCCAGCTGCGATGGCAGCCACGGCGCCGGATCGGTGGTCACGATCCGGGCCGTCAGCTCATCCATGATGTCGACCCGCTCGATCGCCCCGAAATTTCCAGCGGCTGGCCCCTCCGATTGCTGGACGTGAACTATCGATCGCTGGACGCTGTCGGACAGCACCGGGGTTCCGTTGTGAAATGTCAAGCCGCGTCGAAGGGTGACTTCGAAGGTTCGGTCGTCGATCGTCTCGAACCGCTCGGCGGCCAGCGGCTGGAGGGTGCCGTCACTGGCCAGATCGAGAATCGAGTCGTAGATCGAATGCACGATCGACCAGTCCCGGACGGAGCGCGCCAGGGCGGGGTCGAGGTTGTCGGGTCCTCCCGCCATGTCGATCACCAGTTCGACCGGCAACGCGGAAGGCGTCTGGGCATCAACACGCTTCCCGGGCACCGCGGCCAACGCAACACCGGCCGCCGCGGCCTGCAAAATGGTTCGGCGCGATACCGGTACGTATGCCAATGTCATCGTCATCCCTCCCTCACTGTTTCGATTGCCCGATGCGGCGCAGGCGTGTGAATCAGCCACCGTTCAGTCCACTCCTGGCGCTTGTTGCAACCCGATCGGTAAAACGCGTCGATCGGCGAAGATATCCGCCCCGACCCTGAAGCCAGTCGGCGAGCAGGTTGAACCCGATCACCGCCAAGGCGATCGCGAGACCCGGAAAAAACGCTATCCACCACCCGTCGAAGACATGATCCTGCCCTTCCCTGATCAATCCACCCAACGAAATCCTTTCGATCGGCAACCCAATTCCAAGAAAGGTCAGCGACGCCTCCCAGACCATTACGGCGGCGACCTGTTGGCAAAAGATCACGACGACCTGCGGCCATACGTTGGGCAGGAGGTGAGTAAATGCAATCCGGCCCGCCGGTGCGCCCGTGGCGATGGCGGCAGTAATGAAGTCGGCGTGAACGAGGTTGCGCGCCTGGAGCCGGACGACCCGGGCATAGCCGATCCACCCGGAAATAACGAGGATCGCCAACAGGTTCGGAAGCGACTGCCCAAGCGTCGCCACTAGCACGATGCCGATGACGATCGTCGGTATCGCCAGGGACAATTCAACGATCGCGGTGACGACGGTGTCGATCCAGCCGCCTCGGGCGCCGGCCAGCAGCCCCAACGTCACCCCGACAGCGGCCGAGATCGACGCTGCCGCCAGGCCGATGATCAGCGACAGGCGGGCGCCGGCGAGAATGCGGGCGAGCAGGTCCCGCCCCAGGCTGTCCGTGCCCAGTGGGTGTCCCCATTGGCCACCGAACCCGACTGGAGCCTGCAACCGGTTGGCGAGGTCCTGCCCGATGGCGTCGCCGCCGAGCCACGGCCCGAAAATGGCAACGGCCATGAAGATTCCAAGGGGCAGGAGCGTCCCTGCCGCCGACCAGTGCCCTCGGCGCTGGTCCCGCCGTACTCCGCTGCCGGATTGCTCGCGTCCCGGCGTGACTTCGACGAACCTGGACGCCTCGCCCATCGACCGCTCAGCCACGGTTCACCGCCGCCAGCGATGCGCCCCGCGGCACGGAATCGATCAGGGTGGCCGTCACATCCACCACGATGTTGACGAGGGCTACCAGCACGATCGCGACGACGACGAAGGCCTGGATCACGGGCAAGTCCCGCTCGGACGCAGCCTGCAACGCAAGCCGCCCCAGACCGGGATAGGCAAAGACGGACTCGACGACGATCGTGCCGCCAACGAGGAACCCCGCCTGGACCCCGACAATTCCCAACGTCGGCAGCAACGCATTCGGCAGGCTGTGGCGAAGCCAGATTGCTGCCGGCCCAAGCCCCTTGGCGTGGGCGTGGGTGATATAGGGCCGGGTTGCAACATCGAGCAGCGATGTTTGGGTCATCCTCGCGATCAGCGATCCAGGGTAGGCAGCGAGACTGAAAGCCGGAAGGATCAACGAGCGCCAGCCGTCGCTTCCGGAGGCAGGCAACCAGCGCAACTGGACGGCGAAGACCATGATGCCCAGCAACCCAAGCCAGAAGGCGGGAAAGGCCTGGCCCAGCATCGCAAGCAGGCGAACCCCAAGTCGCAACGTCCCGGCCTTGAGCCAGGCTGACATCACGCCCAGCGTCAACCCGAGGACGACCGAAATCACGATCGCGGCGGCCGCCAGCCGCAGGGTGGCCGGCAACCGATCGAGGACAGCATCCATGGCTGGCTGCCGGTTTCGCCACGAATCACCGAAGTCGCCGGCGAAGGTCCGGGCGACGAACTGTCCGTATTGGACCGCAATCGGTCGATCCAGTCCGAGGCGCTCACGTGCGGCGTCGCGAACTGCCGGGGCCGCGCCTGGCGCGAGAAAGCCATCGGTCGGATCACCGGAGAGGTGGACCAGCGCGAAGATCGCCGTCGATGCGGCAAACACCGTCAAGGTGAGGATCGCTATTCGTCTGACCAGGGAAACGATCATGGATGCCCAGGCTGAGGGCTGGCGACGAACGGCGACGGGGATGGGGCGTGGACCCGTGAGGGGCCCATCGCCATCATGCCCGACCACACCATCCGCGCCGAGCGCCTCCGAATGCGTCCCGGGCAACGAAATGCCCGGGGCCGGAGGCCCTCGGGCTGAAAGTTGCGGAGCGGCAACAGCGGGCCACGTGTGTGGAACGCTGCTGTACGCCTTCTCCCATCCGGACTTTACCGTCGGCCCCGGAGTTTCACCGGATCGTGCAATCGTGCTCCCACGACCGCTTGCGGGCTGTACCGCCGGTCAGGACTTGGCCGTCATAGCTCGACGGCCTCACCAAACCCCGAAGGCTTCAATTGGCTCCAATGTACCGACCGCCGCCAACGCCGTCAAGCCTTCCGCACTGGCCGTGTGGACAGGACAGGTACGCCGACTCAATGGTAGTTTCGGCGTACCTTGGCCACTTACCACCATCCCAACCGTCATGTCGAGCGCCAGCGAGACATCTCCTGCGCAGCGGTACTCAGGGCCTGCGAAACACGTACCGGCTTCGCCGGGGGGTCCCTCGCAAGCTCGGGATGACGGTCGGGGAGGTGTCAAGATACGCTCGTCAGACTACTCAGGAGCCCAACAGGGCATCCTTGACACGGTCGAAGAAACCGCGGTTGTTCGGGTGCTGGGTGACTTCCTTGCCAAGGCTTTGCGCCAGCTGCTCGAATAGGTCGCGCTGATCCTCGGAAAGCTTCTTCGGCACGACGACCTGGACCGTGACCAGCTGGTCACCGCGCTCGCCGCCGCGCAGGTCCGGCACGCCCTTGCCGCGCAACCGAAACTGTTGGCCGGATTGGGTTCCAGTGGGAATGCGGAACACGACCTCGCCATCCAGCGTGTCGATCTCGATCTCGTCGCCGAGCGCCGCCTGGGCAACGTTGATGCCAACCTGACTGTGGATCGCCTTGCCGTGCCGCTCGTAGAACTTGTGCGGCTTGACGTGGGTCTTCACGTAAAGGTTGCCGGCGACGCTGCCGGCCGGACCGTCCTCGCCCTGGCCGGTGAGCCGCAGCGTGGCGTTGTCGTCAATCCCTTGTGGGATCGTGACCGAAATCGTGCGGTACTTGCGCGAACGACCCCGCCCCCGACAAGCGTCGCAGGGGTCGGTGATGGTCACACCTTCACCATGACAGGTCGGGCAAGGTCCCGACGTCATGAACTGCCCGAGGATGGTCTGCTGGACCCGTCGCACCTCGCCCGCGCCCCCGCAGGTGCCGCATTGGGGGGCGGTGACGCCGTTCTTCATGCGCGAGCCGTGACAGACATCACAGGTTTCGAGGCGGTCGATTTCGACATCCTTTGCGGCCCCGAAGATGGCTTCCTCGAACTCGAGATCGATGTTGATCTGGATATCGTTGCCGCGCGGCGGGGCGCTGGGGCGCCGCCCCGAACCCGCCTGGGCGCCGCCGAAGAACGACTCGAAGATGTCAGAGAACGGCGAACCCGCGGCGCCGCCGAAGCCGAACGGGTCGCCGCCCATGCCGCCGGCGCCGTTCGACGCCGCGTGCCCGTACCTGTCGTAGGCGGCACGGCGCTCGCTGTTCGAGAGCACTTCGTGCGCTTCGTTGACTTCCTTGAACTCGTCCTCCGCCCCGGCGTCTCTATTGACGTCGGGGTGGTAGGTGCGGGCCTTGGTGCGGTAGGCGCGCTTGATGTCCTGCTCGGTGGCATTGCGTTGCACACCGAGCACGTCGTAGTAATCTCGTTTTTCTGCCATGACTCAACTTGTGGAGAGTGACGTTGGGACAACGTCGCGAGCAAGCACGGGATCCGATGGTCCCGCGACCGCGGCTTCCGCCAGCGCTTCCTTGATTATAGCGTGGCTGCCAACACCCGTGGCACTCTCGCCAATCGAGTGCCAGGTTTCACCGGCTAATCGATCACCCGCAGGTCGATCACGGTTCCGGCCCGGCGCACCGCCGTGCGGTAGAACCACGGCGCGGCGAGCGTCAGGTAGATCCGGGCGTCGAGTCCATCGATGAGCTGTTGCGGAATGCCGCTGGCTCCGAACTTCGCCCCGGCGATCGCGCCGGCCACGGCGCCGTTGCTGTCGGTCAGGCCCCCGAGCGCAATGGCCCCGGCCACCGCGGCTTCGAACGTCGCGGCCCCTTTCACGACGTCGACCACGCGAGCCAGCAAAGCTCTCTCCGAATGGTCGCCGGGTTGCAGCTCGATTGGTTCGATGTCCCGGAAGCGGCCAGCCCGGTTGATCGCCAGCGCGACATCGGTGGTTAGGCGCGCCTGGGCGCCGCCGCCGTGGGAGAGCCGGGACGCGACGACGGCATCGGCTTCAAGCGCCCGGCGATCGAACCCGCCTACGGCGTGGATCAAGCCAACCGGCACGCCCCGGACGGCGACGGCGAGTTCCGGGTCCGGTTGAAAGGTATCCGGCGCCAACCCATCGTGGTCCGCGGCGATCTTGACACCTGCTATCGTTTTCTCCGACATCCATTGCTTCGACGGACCACCGACCAGAAAGCCCAGCCGGGCGTTGATGTTGACCGGGTCGAGCACGCCGTCGTTCGTCGTGAGCGATTCCACGATGCAGAGCACGATTTCCGATTTGTCGGAGATTTCGCCCTGGAGCGGTTGCCCTTCCTCGGCATCAGCAAGCGGCAGGTACGCCTTGACCTCACCATACCGCTCCGCAACGTCACTGGCCGTCAGGCCGCGCAATGGCCGTCCCAGCGCGTCGCCGATCGCGAGACCCAGGAGGGCGCCAAGGAATTGCTCCTCGCGCGTTTGCGCCTGCACGTCAGTCACCGGTATGGCCCCTCTCGCCAAGCGAGATTTCGAGCGACATCGAACCGGCTTTCGTGCAACTGGCGGTGACGGTGACGGCCCCGCCGGCCTGCCGCACGACCCATTCCACGATCGCGCGAGACTGGAGGGGATAGCCCGTGTAGAACGACGGCGATTCGTACTGGTTGGCGCGCCCATCCAGGTGCCCGAGCTCGACTTCGAGCTTGCCCAGTGCCAGTTCGCCGCCATCGGCCAGCGCAATCGAAGCTTTCACCGGCTTGTTGACGCCAACCTTCTTGCCCTGCTCGGAGACGTAGGTCGGCAGGAAGCCCGTGTTCTGGACCATCGCCGAGACCTTGTAGAGGTCGCCGCCCAGCGCTTCCACCTGCGGCGACTGGATCGCCAGCTTCGGCGCCGTCTTCATCGCGCGAATCACGAATCGCGCATTCCTGGAGGTGACGTCCTCCAGCCAAGGCCCGGGCGGGTTTTGCCAGGCGAACTGGTAGTCCCAACCGCCGAGCTCGACAGGGCCAAGTTGCGGGTGATCGAACGGCGCCCACTCCTGGTAGCCCTGCCCGTCGAGCTCGTCATCGAGCGCCTTGAGCATCGCCAAGTCGACGTCTTCAGGTCGGGTCTTGAAGAACTCGATGAAGTCCGGAACCTCGACCCCGGCTTTCTTCGGCAGGCTCCACAGCTCGGTGGCGAAGGCGAAGGCCCCAAGCTGCTCGTACACCCAATCGAGCAGCCCGCCCCGGATCGGCTTCTTCTTGTCGTAGGCAAAGTCGTGGAAGATCGAGATGCACGGGTAGCCCGTTTCCTCCTCGCCCATGACGCCGATCGCCTTGTACGTCTGGAGGTCGAACTTCGGCAGGTCCTCATCCGGTTTGCTGGTGGGCGGGCGGAGGATGGCGGCCGATTGGGTATGGAAGTGCTGCGCGCCGTGGATGTTGGGATGAGCGACGAGAAACGCGGCCAGGGCGCGAGTTTCCGGTTCGGACAGCGGGTACTCGCCGGCGCCGTTCTGCTCCCAGTAGGGCGCCCAGTCGGCCGGGAAATTGCGGTTGACATCGAGCCCCATCAGGTCTGGGGCCAGCCGGATCGCCCCGCCGTCCCAATTCTGGAGCGTGCCCTCGGGCAGCAGGAAGTAATACTCGCCGCCCGTTTCATCGACGCCGCGCTTAACCATTAGGCGTGGATCGCGGTCCGACACCTTCCACGGTCCCTGCGGATCCCTGATTCGCATCGAGGCGACGAACCCATCGCCATCGACATCTTGCCGGACGAGACCATCCTGCTGTTCCTTGTGCGGGAACGGCCGGACCGAGGAGCGAATCCGGCTCGCCTGGCCAGCAAGCATCAGGTCCATCGCGTCGACGTTGATCGCCGGGATCACGTAGAGCGTCGTTTCGTCCAGTAGCGCCTTGATCGATGCATCGCTCGCGGCGTTGGTTAGCAGGTGGTTCATCAACCAGAGTGTGGTGGCGACGCCGGTGACCTCGCCGGCGTGGATGTTGGCGTCGACGAAGTAGGCCGGCTTGGAGTCATGACTGCCGGTCGCCTTGTTGGTGAGGGTGAGCACCCAGAGGTCCCTGCCCTCGAAGGACTTCCCCATCGACTTGATGTCGACAAGGCCGGGATGGTCCGCCGCCCAGCGGTGAAGGAGCTCGGTCAGGTCGGCATACCGGTAGTAGCGATCCGTGCGATAGTCGCTGGAGTCAGCGACCCATTTTCCCATGGTGACAGGCATTCCCGGAACTCCCACGTACACATCAGGCTGTCGTAATCGCCCAACGCTCGATCCCTGGCTCGACCCGAACCGTATGCGCACGCGCCAGGTAAAGTCAACGACGAGCAACCTCATTTGACGCAAGTTGGGCGCGATCCTAGACTCCATGTGACGCTTCGACGATTTCGGAGCGCCCACGATGGTCTATCGAAGGACACCTTGGCACAATGACGCTGACCCGCTCCGAGCTCGACGCCCTGCACCCCTCGTCCCGAAGCATCCACGCGGGCAGCACCGTCCAGCTTGGCGACGCCCGCCCGACGGCCCCACCGATTCACGTCGCCACGGCCTTCACCTATGCCACGACGGATGAGCTGGACGCCGTGTTCGCCGACAATTCGAGCGGGTACGTGTATTCGCGGTTCGGCAACCCCACCGTCAAGGCGCTCGAAGAGGCCGTGGCGGCAATCGAGAGCACCGATGACGCGGTGGCCTACGGATCGGGAATGGCGGCGATCCACGGTATCGTCGCGGTGCTTGCGCGGCCCGGCTCGACGGTCATCGCTTCCCGCGATGTCTACGGGGCCACGCACGCGTTGCTTGGCGGCTACCTTGCCGAGAACGGGATCACGACCATATTCGTCGACATCCGCGATCTCGATGGCCTGGAAGCGCTGGCTCGCGAGCACGAACCGGCGCTGATCTTCGCGGAAACCGTATCGAACCCGTTGATGCGGGTCGCCAATGTCGAACGGATCGCCGGCATCGCCCACGCGTCCGGCGCAAAGTTCGTGCTCGACAACACCTTCGCAACCCCGATCGTCACCCGGGCCATCGCTCTCGGCGCCGACGCCGTCGTCTATTCCAGCACCAAGCACTACGGCGGCCACGGTGACACGACGGGGGGGCTGGTCGCCACCAGTCACGAAATCTCGCGCAAGCTGCGCGAGCAGAACAAGCTGATCGGGGCCATCGCGGCGCCGTTCGACGCCTGGCTCGTGCTCCGCGGCCTGCGGACCCTGGACCTGCGAGTGCGCAAGCAGAGCGCAAATGCGGCCGAGATCGTCGCCTGGCTCCAGACTGACCGGCGAGTCGAGGCGGTCAACTATCCGGGCCTCGAAGCCAGCCTGCCGGCCGGCCAGTTTTGCGACGGACTCCACGGCACGATGCTGTCGTTTGAAATCCGCGGCGCCGGCCGCGACGACGTGTTCCGGTTCCAAGACGCGCTGCGCCTGATCCAGCCGGCGACGACGCTTGGGGACATCGGGTCGCTCGTCCTCCATCCGGCCACCAGCTCGCACCGCGGTTTGACCCCGGAGCAGCGCGCCGAAATCGGGATCGCCGATGGCCTGGTCCGCGTCTCCGCCGGCATCGAGGACGCCCGGGACATCGTTGCCGACCTCGACCAGGCGCTCGATGTTGCCACCTCCCGGTAGTCGCCGACGCTCCCTAACAAGCTTGTGAGCGCCGCGAAAGGATTCCCCGTCGCCATTGACTACTGAATCGACACCCGCAACAAATGTTTCGTGGCCAGCCAACCACCGCGCCGCGTTGACCGTCATCATCGACGTCGACGCTCCAGGGGACACGCTGGCAACAACGCCCTCCAACGCTGGGCTGGATTACACGGCGACCGGCCTGCAACGACTGTTGAAGCTCCTGGCCGACCTTGACGTGGCGTCGACGACGGCGTGGTCCAGTACGGCCCTGGCGACCTATCCGCAGCTCGCCCGGCTCGCGCAGGACGGCGGTCACGAACTCGCGCTGAGCCGGCGTGGCGAATCCTCGCTCGACCATCACGTCGCCCTGCTGGCGAAGATTTCGGATGTTCCGGCGGTTGGCCTGTTCGATCCGGGCGAGACGGAATCGCCGACGTCCGTCTCGACTGCTGATACGAAGGATCGTCTATCGACCGTTCGATGGGTGGTGACCGGCGCCGGTGGCGACGTGCCGTATCACACGGGCGAGGAGGATGGCGAGGTGGTCAACATCCCCGTTTCACCCTACTGGAGCGACAGCGCCTGGTTGGCGCTGGATCGGCCGCTTCCTCCATCGTCCTTCCTAGAAGCATGGTCGCTGAGCCTCGCGGCAGTCCGCACCGAGGGTGGATCGATGGTGGTGGTGCTGCACCCGCACATTTCGGGACGGCCCGGCATTTCCAGCCAGATCGAGCGATTTCTCGATGAGGCGATCGAGAGCGGCGATGTTTGGATCGCCAGCGCGGGCCAGGTGGCCGATTGGTGGCGCCAGGAAACAGCCGACCAGGCGGATCGATGAAGGGGCGCTCCGTGCGGTCACCCGGGCAACTTCTCGTACACGGCGGACCGATCCTGACGATGGATCCGCAACGGCCGATCGCCGAGGCGGTGCTCATGCAGTTCGGGAAGATCGTCGCCGTGGGGTCGTTGGCCGACGTGTCGGCGCTCCGAGCCGGACCGGGCGATGACCTCGACCTCCGAGGGCGCCTGGCCACGCCGGGGCTCAACGATGCCCACGCTCACATCATGATGACCGGGTTCGCGCAGTCCGAACTGACGCTCAGCGCGCCGGCGGTGACCTCAATAGCGCGGATCAGGGAGCTCGTCGCCGACCGCGCCGCGCAGACGCCTCCTGGCGAGTGGATCATCGGGCAGGGCTACGACCAGGCGACGCTCGATGACGGCCGGCACCCGAACCGTCAGGACCTGGACGCGTCCGCTCCGGATCACCCGGTTTTCCTTTGGCGCTCCTGCCACCACATCGCCGTCGCGAACACGAAGGCGCTGGAACTGGCCGGCATCTCGGCCACAACGGCGGAATTCAGCGACGGCACGATTGATCGCGACGAGCACGGGGAGCCGACCGGGGTGCTTCGCGAATCGGTGACGCAGCTCGTGACCAATGCCAGACCGGTGCCCGGCGAGGACGAGATCGCCGAAGCGCTCCGGCAGGGCGGCCTGGAGTTTCGGCGCAACGGCTTCACCAGCGCCACCGAGGCCGGCATCCGCCTGCCCGAACAGCTTCTCGCCTACCAGCGACTGTGGCGCGTCGGCGACTTGCCACTCCGGTCATACCTGATGATGATCATCGACGATACCCTCGATGAGTTGGCGTCGCTCGGGATCCAGACTGGATTCGGTGACGACTGGCTGACGATCGGGCCGGCGAAGCTCTTCTCGGACGGGTCGATCGGCGGGCGTACAGCCCGTACCCACGCGCCGTACCAGGGCGAGCCGGACAATGTCGGCTTGTGGATGATCTCGCCGGAGGAGATCGAAGCGCGGGTGATCCGTGCCCACAACGCCGGTTTTCAGGTCGGCATCCACGCCATCGGCGACGCCGCCATCGAAGCGGTGCTGGATGCGTACGCAGCGGCGCAGGCGCAGAACCCGCGGCCGGACGCTCGCCATCGGATCGAGCATTGTTCCCTGCTCGACGCAGGGCTGCTGGACCGGATCCAGGCCCAGGGCGTAATCCCGATTCCGGGAACCACATTCCTCCACTACATGCGGCCGGTGTACCTCCAAAACCTGGGCACTGAACGGGTGCGCTATGCTTACGCGATGCGGACATTCGCGGAGCGCGGCATCGTCGCGGCGGCAAGCAGCGACGCACCGGTGGTTCCTGTCAATCCCCTGCTTGGCATCCAGACCATGGTCGCCCGCAAGGACCGGCTCGGGGACGAGATCTTTCCTGAGGAAGCGATTACGGTCGAAGCCGCGCTCCGCGCCTACACCTGGTCCCCGGCCTACGCCTCGTTCTCGGAAGATCGCAAGGGCACGCTGGCGCCGGGGTACCTGGCCGACCTGACCGTGTTCGAGCACGATATCCGCCACGTTCCGCCCGACGACCTCGCCAACCAACGGATCGACGCTACGATCGCCGGCGGGGAAGTCGTCTACGACCGTTCGTAGTTTCGCAACATCAAAGGGATCCAGCCCATGTCCTTGACGATTACCTGGTACGGCCACGCCGCGTTCCGCCTTGAATCCGGCGAGGACGCGGTGCTGATCGACCCCTTCATCACCGGCAACCCTTCGGCGACCGTCTCAGCCAACGACGTGAACGCAGCAACGATCATCCTGACCCACGCCCATAACGATCACGTCGGCGACACGGTGGAAATTGCGAAGCGCAACAACTCAACGGTAATAGCGACTGCCGAGCTGGCCAGCTGGCTCGGCACGCAGGGTGTCGACCACGCGATCGGCGCCAACCACGGTGGCACGGTGCAGTTCACGGGCGGCTCGACCAAGTTCGTACCCGCCTGGCACACGTCGTCATACACCACTGCCGAAGGCGTCGTGGCTCCGGGCGTTCCGGCCGGACACGTCGTCCGCTTCGGCGGCCAAACGATCTATTTTGCAGGCGATACCTGTCTTTTCCTCGACATGCAGCTCATTGGCGAAGAAGGGCTCGATGTCGCGGTCCTGCCGATCGGCGACCATTTCACGATGGGCGTCAAGGATGCGGCGCGGGCGGCTGGCATCCTTAAAGCCGGAACGGTCATTCCCTGTCACTACAACACCTTCCCGCCGATCGCACAGGACCCGGCCGGGTTCAAGGCCGCGGTCGAATCGACGAGCGATTCGCGCGTCGCGATCATCGATCCTGGCGGATCGATCCAGTTGTGACCGGGGCGCAGGATCATTCGGCCGTGAGCCAGCCCGACCGCGCCGAGCTCGAACGGGAGATGATGCGAACCGCCTACCAAAAGAAGGCGGTTTCCCGTCTTCCGGCCAGCGAGGTGCTGGACCTGGCGATCGTATTCTTCGCCGAACGCGGCTACCGTGCCGGTAAAACCGGCCGACCCAACCAGGTGTTCGTGATGGGCAAGCGGGAAGGATCCCTGCCGCGCGTGACGGGCGAGCTCTCGGCCCGGGCCGACGTCGGGCGGCCAGGAGTCACGCTGGTAACGATGGACGGCTTCGGCGAGCGGCTCGGCCCGGCGATGGAAGCGTTCTATCAGGAATTACGTAGCCGCCGGAAACGCGAGAATTAGAGCGACTACCGGAGGGGATGGACATCACCCTCCGTAGGGTAACGGTCCCGATCTTGCAAGGGATCATCTCCGACCGTGGCGGGGAAGGCCGATAACCCTTCCTGAATACCGCTGTGGGCAAACCCTTGGTCGTCACCGATGGTTCTGCGCCGCGAAACATCTAGGTGGCTACACGAATCGACAAGACCTCTTCGCGCAGCGTATAAACGTCGGTCGATCCTGGGCCGCCACTACAAATTGCGGTTGACGATGCGTCCGTCAGGCCCCGAAACGGCGGCGGGAGTCAACGTCACATTCTGGGGAGGGTCGACAATGCCCTCGCGATATCCGCTTCCGTAAGCGTGTGGAAAATGACGTCGCCGTCGTAGCCAATCTCCTCCAGCAGGCGCCAATACCGTTCCCACGGCACGATTCCGGTTCCCGCCGCGCAGAACTCACCCTCCGAACTCAGGTCCTTGGCGTGGGCGAAGACAATGTCTGGTCCCAAGAGCGCGAAAGCATCATCGAGCACAGCGTCCGGCGAGCTGGAGCGATCCGACAGCACGATGTTGGCCGGGTCGAGCACGATCCGAAGCCGGTCGTTCGCCAGCTGATCGAGCAAATCCCGAGCTTTCGCCGCCGAACTCACGACGTTGGCCGGCTCGGGCTCGACGACCAGCACGACATCGTGACGCTCCGAGAGGACCAGAGCCTTGATAACGCTGTCTACCATATCCGCCCAAGCGGCAGCCGAGGCGTTGTCCTGATGCCATCGCCACATGCTGCCTTCGTCCCGTGTGCCGGTGCAGAGCGTCACGAGCCGTGCGCCGAGTACGTTGGCGCTCCCGGACACGCACTCGAAACCGTCCAGGCCCGCCGCGCGGACGACCGGATCCGGATGCGCCATGTTGAACGTGCCTGATATGGCCGGAATGCGCACGCCGGTGGCGTCAGCATCGCGGCGAATACCTGCAAGCACCACGTTCGACACGTCGCCCCGCCACGGATCGATGCCGGCGCTCTGGAGATCGAACTGGACGCTCCCGAATCCCGCCCCGGCGACGGCCCGGAACGACTCCGCCAGCGTTGGGCGTTGAAATACCGTCTCGAAGATTCCCGGTGTCAACGATCACTCACTTCCTTGCGCACTTCAACTCAAGCCGCCGAACAGGCCCAAGCGCTGCGATCGTCGCATCACGACGTCGTTTGGGCCGATCCAGACCCGCCCGTGACGTCGCCCTGGGTGTACGATTTGGCCCCGACCCCGGCCAGGCCGCCGCCCTGGACGATCAGGTACTCGTCGCGAATCGGTCGATCCTCGAAGTAGCACTCGAGGATTTCCCGGGCGCCAGCGGCGTACCGCGCTTGAGCCGAGAGCGATGAGCCCGAGATGTGCGGCGTCATGCCTTCGTTCGGCATCGATCGCCACGGATGGTCGGCTGCGGGCGGCTGCGGAAACCAGACATCGCCGGCGTATCCGCCGAGCTGACCGCTTTCGAGCGCCGCAACCACCGCGTCGCGGTCGACGATCTTGGCCCGGGCCGTGTTGACGATGTAGGCGCCGCGCTTCATTTTGGCGATCATCGCCGCGTCGAACAGGTTCTCGGTTTCCGGATGCAGCGGGCAATGGATGGAGACGACGTCGCAGACCCCGACCAGGTCGTCGACGCTCGGATGCCAGGTCAGGCCGAGTTCCGATTCGACCGCTTCCGGAAGTCGCATCTTGTCGTAGTAGTGTAGATGCACGTCGAACGGCTTGAGCCGCCGGAGGACGGCCAAGCCGATCCGGCCGGCAGCTACGGTGCCAACGTGCATCCCCTCGATATCGTAGGAGCGGGCCACGCAGTCGGCGATGTTCCAGCCGCCGCCCCGCACGATGTCATGGGACGGGATGTAGTTGCGCACCAGCGAGAGAATCATCATCACCGCGTGTTCCGAGACGCTGATTGAGTTGCTGTACGTCACTTCGGCGACCGTCAGGCCGGCTGCGCTGGCCGACTGCAAGTCGATGTGATCGGAGCCGATGCCGGCGGTAATCACGAGGCGAAGCTGTTTCGCCTTCGCGATCCGGTCCGACGTCAGGTAGGCCGGCCAGAACGGTTGGGAAATGACGACCTCGGCGTCCGGCAACTCCCGTTCGAAGACCGAATCAGGGCCGTCCTTGTCCGAGGTGACGATCAGTTCGTGCCCCTCGCCTTCGAGCCAGCCGCGCAGACCGAGCGCGCCGGAAACGCTGCCAAGCAATTGGCCAGGCGTGAAGTCGATCGCCTTGGGACGTGGAACCGTCTGCCCGCCGGGGTACTGCTCGATGTTCGGCATCCCGTCACGAGCATAGGTTTCGGGATAGCCATCCGCTGGATCATCGTAGAGAACGCACAGGATTTTAGCCAAGGTGATTCCTCCCGGAACAGTTACGACGTGGAAATGCGCCATCACCGGCCGGCGATGGCAGGAGTGGCTCAGGATGGTTGCCTCCGGAGCGAGATCGTTGGCGATGGCCACCGGCCACGTTCGGGTATCGAACCCGCCTGGGTGACACGAGGCCCGTTCGTTACGCACGCGCGGTCATCATACGCGACCGGCAACGAGTACGGGTTGGCCGTCTACCGGATGTTCGTCGACAGTTGCCGCCGCGATATACTTGGCCACGTTCGGCGTTCCTGGCGCGTGGTTGAGCGCTTCCCAAGCGGTCCGACGAATGCGCCCCAGTAGCTCAGCGGATAGAGCAACCGCCTTCTAAGCGGTAGGTCGCAGGTTCGATTCCTGCCTGGGGTACCAGGTTGTTCTTACTCGAACACACGCCCGAAAAATATAGGCCCAGGTTCGGGTTTTCAGCGGCACCGAGCATCGACTCGGTGCCGTTTTCATTTGCCGCAGTCATTCGGGAAGTCCCTCTGATCTGCGCGACGAGCGTCTGAGGTTGGGTGTCAGGAGTGACCTGGTGCCCGTCATCATCGATCCAGATCTGCGCGAAATAGGCTGCCAGGAGCTTGCGCTTCACCGTGTCAGCAGCCGCAGCATAGAACACGCCGGGGTATCCAAGTAGGTCCAGGTAGTGCAGGATCATGTCGCTTTCCTGTTGGATGACCTCCTCCGTGGTGCTGAGGCGTTGCGTCAGGGATGCCCTCTGGATCTGGAGCTTGCTCAACCGGTCGCGCACCTTGTCCGTCGTCAGGGCTCCGTCGGCGACGAGATCGAGCAATCGCTCCTCTTGTACATCCAGAGCGGCCAGTTCCTTCTTCACACGCGCATGCGCCTCGCGCTCGACGCTGAGCCGGTGTTCAAGCCGGGAAGCCACCTGCTCGCACATAGTCTTGATCTCGTCCGGGGTCAACTGCAGCGCTTGAACTTCCCGGACCAGCGCGTCCTCGACGAGTGCGACCGGCAGATGCGGCAGATCACACGTGCCGTCTTGTCTCCCAGCACACAGAAAGTACTCGTACTCTGTCCCGTGTGCGTTTGTTGCGCGGGAGTAAATGAGCTGGCGATCTCGTCCTGCGGCGTGGCAGCGCCCGCAGCGGAGCATCGCCCGCAGGAAGTGGGTGTGGACGATGTCGCGCTGGGTTCGGCGCATGCGCGCATCTATCACCCGCTGAACCCGCTCGAAGAGCTCCGGGCTGACGAGGGCTTCGTGCCGGCCGGGATAGACCTGTCCCTTGTAGGTCACCATCCCCAAGTAGTACGGATCACGCAGAACGGACCCCAGTTTGCTGCGCGACACTGCCTTTTCTTCCCACCTGGTGGTGCGGCGGGTCGTCAGTCCTTGATCGGCCAGTTCCTGCTGCAACCGCGTGAGGCTGTACTCCCCGGTGGCGTACTGTTCAAAGGCCCACGTCACAAGGGGCGCGCGCTTGGGGTCGAGGTCGATGCTGTTGACGAGGTGGCCGTCGACATCCTTGCGGACATTGAGATAGCCCAGCTTGGCCCGGCCCGTCGTGCCGCCGCTCTTCGCCTTGTGGAGCATCTTGTTGCGGATGTCCTCACCGCTCTGACGGACCTGGACCTCGTTCATGATGTCGGTGATCGCTTCCATCGCGTCGGCCATGTAGCCTTCGCCGAACTCTTCCTTGGCCGAGACGAGCTTGACGTCCATGCTGGCCAGGATGCGCTTGGTGATGGCCGCATCGGTCTGGTTCCGGAAAACACGCGATCGCATGTAAATGATGACGAAGCCGACATCGGGGTGCTCTTCGACGTAGTGGAGCAACTCGCGGAAGACCGGTCGCTTGGCGATCGATTGGGCCGACTGCCCCGGTTCGACAAACTCCTGGATTATTGGGACTTTGAGGCGTTTGGCTCGCTTGATCGTCGCCTCGCGCTGGGTGGCGATGGAATTGCCGTCCGGATCGATGTCGGTCGCGGTGTGGAGTTGGCGCTGGGTTGAGACCCGGAGATAAAGGACGGCCGAGCCCGTCCCTGGCGCCCGTTGACCCGCCGGGGCTTTGGCGTCGTCAAGTCGAAGCAGACTTTCGAAGCGCGAGACGGATCCACGTCGGTCCTCGTCGAAAGATGTTGGTGGCATCCGGTTATGGGTTGGCATGGGATCTCCTTTCTGGTGCGGTCGCACCTGGTCCTTCCATTGACGCTCGTTCGGCCAGCGAAGTCGAGCGACGCCCTGTTGCGGAATAGACAACAGAGAGTGGACAACTCCCTCCTCTACGGTGGGTTGCGGATGGTCGGGAGCAGCTCCTCGGCGGTGATGCAGGTGAAGAGCCGGTCGGGCAGCGTGGGGTCGGCGGCAATCGCGGCCGTGAGACGTTCCACGCGGACCGGCGTGGGGAGCAGCCAGAGCACCCGGGGAAAGACGCCATGCTCGGCCTGCGCCCGGCCGGTGCGGCGATACTCGTCATAGGCACGGCACTTGCGCAGCAGCACCGGCAGCGACTCGGTGCCCAAGTCAACCTCCAGGTACCAGTGGTCGTCGTAGGTGTCGGTGCTGACGGTGACCATGAGATCGGGCTTGAGGATGCGCTGGGCCCCGCCCGGCGCCACGTAGGGCCGCCAGGCCTCGGTCTCGACCTGGACCGCTGTGAGGTGGAAGGCACCGGTACTCGCAGCTTCGGTCAGCTGGACATGGATGTCGGTCACCGCCAGGGTGTGGGCTAGGAAAGCAAAGGACGGCTCGTACACGCGTCGCCTGGCCCCATCGGTCGCACGGGTGAGTCGGTCCCCGATCACATCGAGGCACCAGACAAACGAAGCCGAGCCATGCCGAACCCCGCCAACTCGTCGCTCCAGCCGGGCGAGGATGCGCTGCGTGAGCAGCCGATCGAGCACCCGCACGCAGGCCCGGGTCGCCGCCGACTGGCTGGCATGCTCGCGGAAGAAGCCGCGCTGGAGCTGGCTGGTGGTCGCATACCGGTGCTGGTGGAGGAACCGAATGATCGCGCAATCCCGCTCGCTGAGCTGCGTTCCGAGTCGCTGGAGGTCCTGGTGACCGATGCGGCGGATGGTCATAGCGTGCTCCGAACTGTGACCAATGCGGGCGCGAGGGTGTCAGGGGAAGGACCCCTGACAGTCGCCTCCCACGGTGGGCCAAGATGCCCGCCGTTGCGGCCAGAGGTGGCAGACGTCAGCGTCGTGACCGGATGGGCGAGCGGACGGGTGACCGGAAGATCTCGTCGCGTATTCATCAGGGGCCTCCGCGCGGCGTGCGACCAATTGGTTCGTCGTCTGGATCAGGTGTGGATGCAGCGTCGGTCGGGTCCGGTGTCGGCTCCGTCGGCTCGATGGGATCGGCCCCGTACCGCGCCTGGCTCTCCCGACGGACCGCCTCCGGGTCCGCGATTGCCTGCGGCGGCGGCAGCGTCCGGCCGGAGAACCACCCTGTCTGGTGGCCCTGAGAAAGCAGTGAGGCATAGATCGCATAGGGCGGCAGCTGCGTGAAGTCCTCGGGCATAAGGCCGCTCCCGCTGGCGACCGCCGTGGCGTCGGTGCGCTCGAGGGTAAAAACGATCGTGTTCCGGGTGTTGGCGTCGATCCCCGCCAGCAGGTGGGGTGGCATCTGGCGCCGGTGCTGGTGCGCCAGATGCCAGGCCACATTGAGCGAGCGGGACTGTTCGAGCGCTTCCCCGAGATCGGCATCAAGATGGAGAAAGATCTGGGCCTCATCCAGGTAGACACTGACCGGCTGGCGCTGCTCCGGCGGCAGCGCGGCTTGGGCGAGGGCGAGCTGCCAGAGCTGGCCCACGACCAGCGAGCCGAGCAGCGTGGCCGAC
>JBGTNF010000350.1:0-4154 GCA_041743205.1 Thermomicrobiales bacterium
CGTCAACCGCATCGTTGCTGTCCTTTCAGGGAATGATGGGACCCGAGAATGGCTGGATCACCGCCCTGCATCAGACCGGCGAACCCACCACCGTGAATCCTTCCCCCGTCGGGGCGCCCGACATCAGCGGCATGGCCTCCCTGATCGACGCCTGCACCGATTCCAGGTTCAGTGATTGGCGGTGCGCCTCTGGCGACGTCCACAACTCGACGATATGGACGCCATCGGGATCGTCATCGTTCAAGCCCACCTCGTACAGCAGGCAGCCTACCTCCGCAAGTTCCGGCGACGGCCGCGTGAGAATCGCCACGAGCGCATCTCGTTGTCCGGACACGGCGCCGATTCGTCCGTAGTTGGCATAGGTCATGTGGGAATCCTTCCGTGAAAAAACAGTTCGGTACCGGCCAGCCCGTTTTTACCGGTCCGGTCTCTCGGCAGGTCCGCCCCTTTCGGCGGCGCCGGACTACCGCCACTCGCCGAGCGCCGCATCGAGATATGGAGAAACACCGCCCGGCATCGGGCCCAGCGTATCAACCGGCCACCAGTGCGACAGCACGATCCAGCCGATCACGCCGTTGATGATATCGCCTTCGTACTCGGAACCGAAACCGGGGTCGGCGCACCCCTCGTTCATGACCGTGTAGGCGATGTCCGTGCCGTCGCCGAGCCGCAGCAGGCCGGTGTCGGCCCGCATCCCCTTCAGGCTGCCGGTCTTGAGATGGACCCGGAGCGGAGGATCGACCTCGTACTGGGCAGCGTACGGGTTGTAACCGAGGTAGCGGGGAACCTGACCGAGGTAGTGCTGGCGGCCCTCGATCGCCAGCATCGCCGCCGACGCCTCGGCCGAAACGATCTCCCCACCCGCGAGCCCGGCCTGGATCCGCATCAGGTCCCACGGCGAGGCCACTGCCAGTGCCCGGTTGTCATCGGCGATGATCTCGAAGTCGATCAGGTTGTTGACGGCGATGCTGGGGAATCCCAGATCGGCCATCGTCCGGTTGATCCGGTCCGGCCCCCCGACCTGGTTGACGAGCAGGTTGGTGGCGGTGTTGTCGCTGACGATGATCATCAGCATCAGCAAGTCGTGGATCGTCGGCTGAAGCCCGGCGCCCAGGTCGCGCATCACCCCGGAGCCCCTGGTGATGCCCGCTTCGGCAAATGCGACCCGGTCATGAAGCGAGAATGCCCCGGCCTCGACCTGCCGAAACACCTCGACCATCACCGGAACCTTGAAGGTGCTCGCCGTGGGGTACGACGCGTGCTGATCGACCAGGATTTCCTCGCCGGTGGCGAGGTTCCGCGCCGCCAGCGCGAACGTCCCCGAAAAGTGTCCTTGCACCGCCGCCAGCCGCCCGGCCAGCAGCGTATCCCGATCCCGTGTCATCTCCGCCCATCTCCCCGCCGTGAATCACGAATCCCGATGTCCCGCGCCATCGTACCCGCCCCGACCCAATCCGCCACTCAACGGCCCATGAGGCCGCAACCGCGAGGGGCCAACGGATGGCCTACCACATAGCTACCCATTTGATACTTGACACGCATCAGTTAGACTTGTATCATCACGCATGTAACTGGAGGTGGTCGCCAGCGGTGACCCGATTGATACAGGGAGCAACAGACAGTGGCTACGCGATATCCCGTTTCATCCATCGTCGGCATGCGGCAGGCAATGGACCGGTTGGTCAGCGATACGTTCAACCCGGCCCAGTTCGGCACGATCTGGCCCGCCAGCGCGAGCGAGAAAGGCCGCGCCCTGGCCCCGATCGACGCCTACGTGACCGACGACGAAGTCGTCATCCTGGCCGCGATTCCCGGCGTCACCGCCGGCGACATCGAGATCAGCATTGAGAAGAACACCGTCACGCTCAAGGGCGAGGTCCCGAGCGTGGTCCGCTCCGATCACGCCAAAGGCGCCAGCTGGTACCTGCACGAACTGCCGAGCGGATCGTTCCACCGATCGCTGACCCTGCCGATCGAGGTCGACGCCAGTCAGGCCGAGGCCACCTTCGACAGCGGCGTACTGCGGCTCACCCTGCCGAAAGCGGAAGCCGCCCGCCCGCGCACCATCCAGGTCCAGGCCAGATCCGGCCAGCCGGAAGCCCCAGCCATCGCGGACACCGCCGACGAGGCGTAATCCAGACCACTACCGACCGGCAGGCGGCTGATCACATACACGCTCTCTCCCGCCCGCCTGCCACCCCTTTCCGAACCGTCGGGCCAGCCCCTCCCCTGCCCCCACCCCAATCGCCCGACGGATTGAACACAAGCGCCCCCGCTCGACAACGATGTCGAGCGGGGGCGTTTCGCGTTGCGGGATATAGCGGGGTTCGCTGGAATCGTTACTCGGCGACGAGGTTGGAGCGGGTGGCCTGGCCAGGCTCCGGCTCGAAGCGGACCTCGCGATCGGGATAGAGCGGCCGGCCCGGATAGTCAGGCAGCCCAGCGGCGTGGCGCATCGCGATCATGCCGTCGCGAGCCTGCACAGATTCGGCGTTGCGGGGGTCCAATCCGTCGGCGGTGAAGCGACGAGGCGTATCGTCGAGCACTCTCACCTTCTCCATGCGGTCCGTCATGGCAACACCTCACGTTCGTACGCAACGCCCCATTCTCCGGCCAATCGTAGCATGGCCTCGTGATTGATCAGCGCCTCATAGACTTCCCTCGCCATCTCTCCGGTAACCACCAGGTTGGCGAGGCGTAGGTCAGCCAGTTCGAATGCTCGATTCACGGCATCCCTGATTGCCCAGGAAAATCCGCCGACAACATGACGATGGTAGCTGGAGGTTGGATCTTCCGGTGGTCGCAAGCGATAGAGATATGCCGGCGTCACCGCCCGGATTTCGGCAAGTCCCCAATCGGCCAGCATTCGCGCATCGTCATACGAAAACCCGGCTCCCGGATGACGAGGATCGTCCGGCGGGTAGCGCCAGCCGTCCGGATGGTTGTGCGACAGGAGCCGACCGCGCATGGATTCGAGTTGCTCTTGCGTGAACGGGATAGTTTGCCGCCCGCCGCGAATGCGGTCGCCGATGACCTGGCCCGTCTCGTTGTCGATGATTACGGCGAATTCGCGATGGCGTTCCTGTCGCACGGCGCGTTCGAACCGGCGGGCCCGGGCATCGGCCTGGGGCGTGACCGGCAGGATCGAGCGGTCGTCCCTGGATGTGGGCGATGATTCCGGCACGACACGTCCCCGTTCGCCTCAATGCTTCCAGTCAGGGAGCCGGACACCATTCGATGGCTCAATGGCGCACGCGTTAGGGGCGGCCAAGTGGCCGCCCCTGATGTTGCGTTGAGTGGTGAATGGCCGAACCGCCGCCTAGCGGATAGCCAGCTCGGTTTGCGGATCGAAGAAGTGCAACCGATCGGACTCGGTGGCGACTTCGATGTTCTGGCCGCGCTCCAGCTTGATGTCCGGCGGCATGCGGGCCGTCAGGGTCGCGCCGCGATTGGTGAGGTAGACGAAAATCTCGTTGCCGAGCAACTCGACCACGTCGACCGTGACCGGGATCAGCGAGCCCTCCGGCGCGCCGCCCGCGATCTTGGATTTTTCGATCAGGTGCTCCGGGCGGATGCCCATCGCCACCGTCTTGCCGACGTGGTTGGCGAGGCCCTTGGCGGCGTTCGCGGGAACGATCATCCGGAAGCCCGGCGTGACCGCCCAGAGCTTGCCGTCGGCCTGCTCGATCGTGACGTCGATGAAGTTCATCGACGGCGAGCCGATGAAGCCGGCCACGAACTTGTTGGCCGGGTTGTCGTACAGGTTCTGCGGGGTATCGAGCTGCTGCAGCAGGCCGAGGCTGAGGACGGCGATGCGGTCGCCCATCGTCATGGCCTCGGTCTGGTCGTGGGTCACGTAGATCGTGGTCGTCTTGACCCGGTCGTGCAATTTCACGAGCTCGGCGCGGGTCTGGACCCGGAGCTTGGCGTCGAGGTTGGAGAGCGGCTCGTCCATGAGGAAGAGGTCCGCGTTGCGCACGATCGCGCGGCCCAGGGCGACGCGCTGGCGCTGGCCGCCGGAGAGCGCCTTCGGCTTGCGGTCGAGGTACTGTTCGATATCGAGGATCCGGGCCGCCTCGCGCACGCGCTGCTCGCGCTCGGCTTTCGGCACCTTGCGGAGCTTGAGCGGGTACGCCAGGTTGTCGCGAACGCTC
>JBGTNF010000351.1:0-4944 GCA_041743205.1 Thermomicrobiales bacterium
TCGCCTTCGACCCGGACGGCCTGGCGCTGGAACGGCTGGAAGCGAACGCGGCGGTCGCGAATGTCGCCTCCCGCCGGGTGCTCGCCAAGGCCGGCTTCCGCGAGGAAGGAATCGCGGCGGGGCTGCTGGTCATCGGCGGCGTGCGTGTCGACCACATGCGGTTCGGCCTGGTGCAGCCCTTGGCGGAGGCGTTGGACAATCCTGTGAGTGAGTGACGGAACCGTGCATTGGGTGCAGCGAACCACGGGCGGAGCAAGCTCCGCAGCCCTACGCGAAATCGAAACGGTCTAACGCTATCCAGCCACGGTCTGACGCTCTTGGATTTTGTACGGTTGCGGAGCTTGCTCCGCCCGTGCTCGTCAACAGCAGTGCCCGCTTGCGCCAGCCGCCCTACAGCACCAGCCCCTTGGTGAAGATCACGTTGCCGTACGGGCGGTTCTCGCCGGTGACGACGACGGCGAACGCCTTCCGCGCCCGGTCGTAGAAGGCGAACCGCTCGACCCGCTCGAACCCGATCTCTCGTCCCTCGATCTCGATCACGGCGTCCAGCACCGTAGCCTGGACCTCGGGGATGACCTCCGGCGTGTCCACCATCCGCATGCCGGCCACCGGTTCGTCGATGAAGGTGTCGATCGGCAGCACCGACAGCACCGCCCGGGCCGCATCGGGCAGGTTGACGCCATCGAGCCGCACTAGGCGCTGGGCGATGGTGACGGCCGGAAAGTGGCAATCCACAAGGACGATTTCGTCGCCGTGGCCCATCGCCGCCAGGGCATGCAGTAGTTCGGGCGAGAGCAATGGGTCGATCCCCTTGAGCACGGTTCAGCCTTTCAAGACAATGTGGCATGTTCGGAGGTCAGTGGCGCGCGCCAACGTTTCGAGTGGCGGCTATGGTACACGTTCGCCTGAGCGGCGAATACCACAGGCTCGTCTACGCGGCCGCATAAGTCGAACGTTGCGGCGGTTCAAATGGCGGAAACAACGACCAAATCCGGGAAGGACTTCCACACGCGTGTCAAAAAATGAAGAAGCCAAACCGTCCGAACTGGGGTTCGAGGAAATCGCCGATCAGCTTCACCCCGCCGACCCCAAAGTCTCGCCAGACGGGAAGACCGTCGCCTTCACCGTCACGGCCCGCTCGCGCAAGGGCGAACACACGGAACGGGCGATCTGGCTCGCGCGCGACGGCGAACCGGCCTGGCGGTTTACCGGCGGAGAATCCGACGATCGGGAGGCATCGTTCTCGCCCGATGGGCAAACGCTCGCGTTCCTTTCCAACCGCAAGGACCCGAAGCGGAGCGCGATCTACCTGTTGCCGCTCGACGGCGGCGAGGCCCAACGCCTCGGCGACCTCGAAGGGGACCTTTCGCACCCCCGGTGGGCGCCGGACGGGAAGACCCTCGCCGTGATCCGCGTCGATCCCGAGACCGACGTCGAGAAGAAACGCAAGGAGGAGAAGGACGATCCGGATGTCTTCGAGGAGGATTTCAAGTTCACCCGCCTCTGGCTGGTCGACGCCAAGTCGGGCAAGGTCAGATGCCCGACCTGGGCCGCCCGCAACGTCTGGAACTTTGCCTGGCAGCCGTACAGTTCGGGATTGGTCTACGTCAGCACGCTGCAGAACACCATCAACTCGCTGTTCACCACGGCAACGCTCTGGTACGTTCCTGCCAGCGGCGGTCTCGCCCGACAAGTCGCCGAATTCTCCCCGGCCCCTGGCTCTCCCGTCGTCCGCGAAGTCGACGGTGAACCGGTCGTTGCCCTGATCGGGTCGGCGCTGCGTGACGACCCATCGCCGTCGATCTGGACCGTACCTTTAGCGGGCGGAACGCCGGTCAACCGGTTATCTGGGTTCGAGGGCGCCGTGCAGTCGCTGATCGCCGATCCGCGGTCGGCGGACGGCCTGATCGTCCGGATCGTCGAGGGCACGCGCGGCCGCCTCTACACGCTCTCCGCTGGCGCCGGGCCGCTGACGCCGATCGAGTTGCCGGACCTGGAATCGGGCGGATCGATCCTCGACGGACCCTCGGTTTCGTGTGACGGCGAGCACATCGCGTTCGCCTGGTCGCGCTCCGATCGTCCGCTGGAGATCTTCGTGAAAGCGCCCGGTGAGAATGCCCGGACCGTCACATCGCTTGGGAAGGAATTCGCCAGCCGGTTGACGCCCGGCGAGGTCGTCTCATGGACGAGCCCCGATGGCGTCTCGGTCGAGGGCATCCTGCTCTACCCGCGTGATCATGACGCCGCGAAGCGGTATCCGTTGCTGGTCCAGGTCCACGGCGGCCCGTGCTGGCAGTGGGAGGACCGCGCCAACCTCAGCTGGCACGACTGGGGGCAAATGCTGACCTCGCGCGGTTACGCCGTGCTGCTCCCCAATCCGCGCGGGAGCACGGGCCGGGGGTCGGACTTCGAACGCCTGCTGGTCGACGATGTGGGCGGCGGTGAGAGCAAGGACCTCGTCAGCGGCGCACAGGCGATGGTCGAGCGTGGGATCGCCGATCCGGACCGGCTGGCGATCGGCGGCTGGAGCTGGGGCGGCTACCTCACCGCCTGGACGATCACCCAGACGGATGTTTTCAAGGCAGCGATCATGGGCGCCGGGGTCGCCAACCTCGTCTCCGACCACGCCGCTGGCGATATCGCCGAGGCGAACATGGCCTACTATTCGGGCCACCCGTACACGCACTGGGACCGCTACGCCGACCGCTCGCCGGTGCGCCACGCGGCGAACGTGTCCACGCCGACCCTGATCCTGCACGGCGGAGCCGATTCCCGCGTGCATCCGACCCAGGGCATGGAGTTCCACCGGGCGTTGCAGGTGCTCGGCGTGCCGGTCCGGTTCGTGCGCTACCCGCGCGAGGGTCACGGCATCGCCGAGCGCCACCACCAGATCGACCTCATGAAGCGGATCGTCGAGTGGCTGGAGCGATACGTGTAATCCGTGATCGGGCCGAGCCAGGGCCCCAGGAGTGGCCACGCTGTCCCGCCGGACGTGGCAGCCAACTCGCCTGATCCCAACGTTCGCAAACCCATCACGATTGCTGCTTGGATGAACGGCGGCGAGATTGTAAGCTGGATTCATGGCTATGGAAATGCGGTTGCAACCTGAAGGACCGCGTTACGTCCTGGAGGGACCCGAATGGCGAAGCTGACGGTTGGCACGGAAAACGGCTCACCGATCGAGCTGTACTACGAAGACCATGGCGCCGGGACGCCCGTGGTGCTCATTCATGGTTGGCCGCTGAGTGGGCGTTCGTGGGAAAACCAGGTCCCGGCCCTCATCGACGCCGGACACCGGGTGATCACCTACGATCGTCGTGGGTTTGGCTGGTCGTCGCAACCGTGGGACGGGTACGACTACGACACGTTCGCCGCCGATCTGCACGCCTTGCTGAATCACCTCGACCTGCGCGACGTCACGCTCGTGGGCTTCTCGATGGGGGGAGGCGAGGTCGTGCGCTACATCGCCACATATGGCGTCGACCGCATCGCGAAGGCCGTGCTGGCCGGGGCCGTGCCGCCCTACCTCTACAAGACGGCGGACAATCCCGACGGCGGGCTGGACTACGCGACCATCGGCCAGTTCCAGCAAGGCGTGACGTCGGACCGGCTCGCTTTCCTGGACACCTTCATCAGCGGATTCTTCACCGCTGGCGACACGCTTGCGGTCAGCGAGGTGCAGCGCCTCTACGCACGCGACATCGCGGCGTTCGCATCGCCCAAAGGCACGCTCGATTGCATCGCGGCCTTTGCCTACACTGACTTCCGCGCTGACCTCGGCAAGGTCACGGTGCCGACATTGGTGATTCACGGTGATTCGGACGCGATCGTGCCGTTCGAAGTCAGCGGCAAGCGCTCCGCCGAGCTCATCGCCGGCGCGAAGCTAGTGGTCGTCGAGGGCGGGCCGCACGGATTGAACGCCAGCCACGCCGACGAATTCAACGCGGCGCTCATCGCATTCATCAACGGCTGACCACCAATCAGCCTGATCGTTCCAATCCGATCGTCGGTGTAGGGGCGGCCCAGAATCGACCGACGTAGACACGCTTCGCTACATGGTCTTGTCGATTCGGCAGCCTGTCCAGAGCGCAGCGTGGGAGCCGCCCGGATTTGGCCCATCGGCGTTGTTCGAGGTCACCCTGAGTTCCGCCTCACGTGGGTCAAGGTGCGATCGTGGACCGCGTCGTTTGTCGAATGGCTCCATGACCGCCCCCGGAGCGGCAACGCTTCCCTGTTTACAGTAACTATACACGTGACTATAGTTGGGGCTCCGCGGATCCCTGCGGATATCAGTCCCGGTGTCAGCCGGGACATCGACGCGAACGGAGCCCCACTATTGACCAGGATCAAGGCTGGACTTGTCGTCCCCACATTTCCCGATTCCCGCGAAGCGCTCGCCATCATTCGGCAGGCCGATGACGCCGGGGTCGAGACCGTTTGGCAAACGGTAGGCGGCACGCGTCCCGACGCGGTAACGCTCTACGCTGCCGCCGCGGCGACGACGAAAACAGTGCGACTCGGCACCTCGATCGTCCCGACCTATCCCCGCCACCCGAGCGCACTGGCGTCGCAAGTCCTGACCATCGACTCACTCGCGCCCAAGCGTCTGCGGCTGGGCATCGGTCCCAGCCACAAACCGACGATCGAAGGCAGCCTCGGCATCCCGATGGGCAAACCGCTCGCCCACCTGCGGGAATACCTGGCCGTGCTGCGCGCGCTGCTCTGGACCGGCGAAGTGGATTTCCACGGCGAGTATTTCCCTGTGAAGCTCGCGCTGCAGGACGGAACCACACTGCCGAAGACCGAGCTGCCGATTTCGGCGCTCAGCGTCAATTCCTACCGGCTGGCCGGGGAAATCGCCGATGGCGGCATCAGTTGGGTTTCGCCCGTGCCGTATCTCGTGGAGACGGCCCTGCCGGGACTGGCCGAAGGCGCCGCGCAGGC
>JBGTNF010000352.1:0-10219 GCA_041743205.1 Thermomicrobiales bacterium
CCGGGTACCCGAGAGAACTGGAAAGGAGCGTTTGCACGCCTCCAGCCACCCACTGTGCCGGATTCTTTTCGGATGATCGGAATTCCCGATGTCCTGAAGCATCCGGCGGAATTGTGATGCTCCAGACTTGCTCACGTTAGGTCTCGCGCGCCCGGTTGTCAAGTCCTCCGCGCAACTTTCGTGATGAATTGCACAGATCGGGCTAGTAGCGCAAGTCTCCCAGATCAAGCGTCCGGTCAGTCCCATCGGCGCGATGGCCGACCGCGAACACCGGATGCTCCGGCGAGACGCTCTCGACAGAGCGTGTTCTGGGATCGAAGAGCAGGCCAAGGGCGTCCGCGGTCGATCGCACCCGCCGTCCGAATTCGCCGGTAGCATCGACGAGGTGCTCGATCGAACCGAAGGAACATTGGCGCTGCGGGGCGAGGCTGCCCAGACCTGGCCAGATCAGGACCAGGACAACCGTCGGGTCCAGCCGCTCCCGGATCCAGCCAAGTTCGACGTCGGATCGATCCGGATCCAGACGATGGACGTCGATCGGAACCAGCAGCGCCAGATCGAAGGGAATCTCGCCCAACCTGGTCATGCGACCGTCGAGGGTGAAGATCGCACGGCGCCAGAGGCTGGATTCGCTACCGTCGGGGCGCCTGCGCGCTCCTCCCACGCGGGTCATGCGATGCGTGCGAATCAGCGTGCTCGGATCACTCGTCGCGTCGGGATAGACGCCGCCAGGATAGTCAGGTAGCCAACCGGCTTGGTACTGCGAGGTCATTCAGGCGCACTCCCGGCACTGGGTCACGGAGCCGGCAGCGCTCTTCGAGCCGACTCGCGACCGTGGGTTGGAACCGCACCGCATTGTCCGAAGCGTGCGCCGGCGTCCGGCAGATTGGCAGGAGACGCCTGGTCGCCTGGCATCGATCACCGAGGCGCCTCGTCATGACCCGCGGACGTTCAGACCTGCGTGGATTGGAGGTCGATCAAGTCCCAACCACATCGTGACGCACGGGCTGCCGAGGGCGCATCCTGAAAATTGCGGATATCCGTGGCCCAACGGCCTACGTGATCCGGGCCCGACCAATACCGTGATCGCCTGTCACGGAAAACGCGCAACACCCTTCCCAAAGGAAAGGGTGTTGGCGGCGCCGGGGTGAACGACTGGCCGCGCGGTGGCTGGAGGCGCCGGGAGTCAGGCAATGCGTTCCAGTTGGTCTCGTCCCACCTTGGGGTCAAGAGCCAATTTGGTCACCGCCGCCAAGTCCGCCAGGTGGAACGCGTCATCCGCTTCATCGAACCCGTCCAGCGCCTCGACGAGCGCCTGGCCACGACGATGGATGCGGCAAAGCTCGGCGGGGGTGATCGTTTGGTAACCATCGCTTAGCGCGTGGTCGGGATCGGCGTGGACCTCGAGCATGAGCCCATCCGCGCCGGCCGCAAGGCCCGCCATCGCCATCCGCGCCACGAGGGATCGCCGCCCGGTGCCATGGCTGGGATCGACGATGATCGGCAAATGGGAGAGTTCCTTGATCGACGGCACGACGTTGAGATCGAGGCTGAAACGAAACGCCGCGTCGAAGGCCCGGATCCCGCGTTCGCAGAGTACGACGTTGGTGTTGCCCCCGGCCATGATGTACTCCGCGCTCATCAGGAACTCCTCCTGCGTGGCGGCGAATCCCCGTTTGAGCAGGACGGGCGTGGCGCTTCGGCCGACGCGCTTGAGCAACGGAAAATTGGCCATGTTGCGAGAACCGATTTGCAGCATGTCGGCGTAGCCAGCCACCAAGTCGACCTGTTCCGGTTCCATCACTTCGGTGACAACCGGCAGGCCAGTCGCCTCGCGCGCCGCCGCCAGTGCCTCCAGCCCTTCCAACCCGAGACCCTGGAACGAGTACGGGGAGCTGCGTGGCTTGAAGGCCCCGCCCCGCAGGATGGTCGCGCCCGCCGCCTTGACCGCCCGGGCGATCTCAACCTGGTCGTCGATCGATTCGATCGAGCACGGGCCGGCCATGTACACCGGCGCTGGACCGCCGACCGCGACATCACCGACCATGACGACGGATCGTGACCGAGCTTCGAGGCTCGCCATCATGAAGGGTTTGTGAATCGTTTGGGTTCGTTGCACGCCGGCCAGCCCCATCTCTTCGATCGGCAGGGTCCCGGCGATGCCGATGACCTCGCCGCCGAGTCCATCACGCATGCCCTGCGCGTGAAGGCCGCGTGCGAGCGCCGCGGCGAGGATGGCTGACCTGGTCGATGGCGGCGCGTCGTTGGCAATCGTGATCAACATCTCGTGCTCCTTCTCGTCGTGCTCGTGCGGCTGGCTCGAACCGGCTGCCAACGGTGGTCCCATGATTCCGGATAACAAAAAACCGAGGCATGTGCCTCGGTTCCCCCTTGATGCTTGCGTGCGTTTGGCGATCTGGCTCGGTCAGCCAAAGCGCCCCGCCAGCAAGGCAGGGGGGTTCGTAAACCAGTAGTAATAGAACGAGGTAAGCCACGAGGCGCTGGCGCTCCCCGAGGTTTCGATGTGCTCTACGACTGGTGGGTTTGTGACCTGTGTATTCATGACGCTTGCAGAGTATCCCGACGCCCTGGATATTGTCAAGAGCGTTTTGGCCAGGAATGCGTTACGGTTTTCGCTTTCTCACATCGTCTGAAGCGTCTCGTACGGTTGCTGCACTCCCTCCGCCCGTCGTGGCCGGGATCGGATTCGTCAAGAACCGGAGATGCGGCTGAGGTCGGTTTCCGAGCACGGACGGAGGGAGTGCAGCAACCGTACGAAAGGCAATCTTGATGCGTCCATGAAAAGGTTGAGGCGCACCTTCTCACTCCTTGCGAGCTATTTTCCAACTGAATGCTTGTGATATTATAGGGACGTTCGGTTGAAGCCGATCGACCGTCCGCCAGGATGGTCGCTACGGCGATACATAGTTGGCTGGCCGCTCCGGAAACCGTTCCGGACACGGCAGACGCACAGAAGGGAACGCTTCTCATGGCACGTGAACTTGCTCCGCTTCCATACGCATTCGACGCGCTCGAGCCGCACATCGATGCCCAAACGATGGAAATCCACCATGACAAGCATCACGCCACGTACGTGACCAACGTCAACAATGCGCTCGCCGGCACCAGCCTGGACGGTGTGAGTTCGCTCGATCTGGTCAAGGACCTGAGCCAGGTCCCGGAAGAGAAGCGCACCGCAGTTCGCAACAACGCTGGCGGCGATGTCAATCACACCTTCTTCTGGGATCTCCTGACCCCAGGCGGCGGCACTGCCCCCACCGGCGCCCTGGCGAGCGTGATCGACTCGACGTTCGGCGGGCTCGATGGGCTCAAGGAAAAAGTCAACGCCGCCGGCGCCGCCCGCTTCGGATCCGGCTGGGCCTGGCTCGTGGTCAACGGCAGCGGCCAGCTCGAAGTCCTAAGCACCGCCAACCAGGACAGCCCGCTCAGCGACGGCCAGACGCCCGTTGCCGGCGTCGATGTCTGGGAGCATGCCTATTACCTCAAGTACCAGAACAAGCGCCCGGCGTATCTCGAGGCGTTCTGGAACGTGGTCAACTGGGACGTCGCGGGCAAGAACTTCGACAGCGCCAGCTAGTCTCCTCTCCCGGTACATCATGGAAAACGCCCTCGCCGATTGGCGGGGGCGTTTCCGTTCTCCTTGACCCTGACACGCGACGCCCCAGGGCATCCCGGCTTGACACCGTCAGGACCATGATTCCGGGCCGTCCGCCCGCTTCCCCGGTTGCCGATCCGGATGGGGCAAGGCATGAGCTGTTTGACGATCGTGGCGCATCTTGCGTACGGTTGACGCTGCAATGTGTCTTGGCGTCGATGAACCCACTGGAATCGAGAACCCCCGCATGGTGAAACGGTCGCACATTCCCAACGTTTTCGCTGATAACCGGATCGGGGTCGCCATGCTGGCTATGCTGCTCGCCCTCGCGTCGGTAACGGGCGTCATGGCCCAGGCGCTCGGTCCCGCGGGTCCGTCGCCTGCGTCCGGAGACGCATCCGTCATCGCCCAGGGCGTGTACGACGTCACGGACAGTGATTATGTCTGGCAGGTGAGCACCTACACCGCCGAAGTCGGATCCGAGCCATTGGCGGTAGTGGCTCCGACGTTCGTCATCGCCCGCGCCACGCCGCTGCTGGTCACCGATGTAACCTCAGGCATCCGGCAGCGCGTCGCCAACGGCGAGGCGCTGTTCCTCAGCCCCGGACAATCCGTCCGGCTCGAAACGTTTGGCCCGCCCGACGATTTCATCTTCGTCGAACTCACGCCGGATAACGCCGCCAGCAGTGGGGCCGACCCGCTGGTAGGCCAGGTGTTCCAGCCCCTGGCCGGATCGCGCGACATCGACCTCGTCCGCGATGTCGTCAACGCGGGCGAGGCGTCGGAACTGCCGGGCGGCGCGGGCCGGACCCTGGTCTTCGGACTCGCCGGCCAGATCACGGCGGTGGGCGAGGACGGCGCCGAAATGCCGATCCTCGCCGGCGACATCGTCGAGTTCGCCGGTCCCGTGACGTTTACCGGCGTGACCGACGGGTCCGAATACGTCGCGGCCTACATTGGCGCGGTGATCGGGTTCGGGGATGAGGCCGCGGCGACGCCTCCCTCGGACGGGGAAGTCGCTCCAGCCGCTTCGCCAGCGTCCACTGGCATCCCGACGGAGGCTCCCACGGAAGTCCCCACTGTAGCGCCGACGCTGGCGCCAACCAACGTGCCGACAGTCGCTCCCACGGACGTCCCAACAGTCGCTCCTACCGATGTCCCGACCGAAGTTCCAACCGACGTCCCAACGGAAGCACCCACCGTGGTCTCGACCGACATCCCGACGGAACAACCCACTGAGATCCCGACCGTTGCTCCAACTGACGTCCCGACGTTGGCTCCAACCGAGGCTCCGACAGAGATTCCCACGATCGCCGCAACCGAGGTACCGACGCAAGCACCCACCGAGGCTCCCACTCAAGCGCCCACGGTTGTTCCGACCGAGGTTTCCACGATTGCCGCAACCGTCGCGCCGACCGAGACGCCAACCAGTGCCCCGACCGTCGCGCCGACCATTGTCGCGACCGTGGCTCCCGCCGCCCCGGCGTCGCCGGTCCCGGCCGAAACCGACGTGACGATCGAAGGCGCGCCATTCCCGCTGGAGATCATCGACAACGATCCGGGCACGGATGAGGATGACGACGGTCTCACCGACGTGCAGGAGGAGTTCTACGGAACCAACCCGGCCAACGCCGATACCGACGGCGACGGCATCGTCGATGGCCCCGAACTGGTCGATTACGGGCTCAACCCCAACATCGCGGACATGGACGACGACGGCATCAACGATTCCAACGAGCTCTTCATCTACCAAACCGATCCTGTCAACCTGGATTCGGACGGCGATATCCTGTACGACGGCGGCGAACTGGTCTACAACGCGGATCCGCTCGATCCGGATTCCGATGGCGATGGCTTGACCGACGGCGAGGAAGTCTATTTCGCCGAAACCGATCCGGCCAACGCCGATACCGATGACGACGGCATCAATGACTTCGACGAGGTGGTGAACGGAACCGATCCGCTCGTCGCCAACGATTCGAGCCAGGCCCCCGACCCCGTGCGGCGCGGCGACTCCGATCGCGATGGGCTCACCAACGCCCAGGAAGGCCGCTACGGCACCGATCCACAGATCGGCGACTCCGATGGTGACCGCGTGAACGATTCCAACGAGATTGCCGCCGGCACCAACCCGCTCGACATCACCAGCTGGCCACGGTAGGGGACATTTTGGAACGAATCGAGTGCCCGCAAGAACGCCCCCTCCGTCGTGGTTTCGACGGAGGGGGCGTTTCGATCGACGTCTACGAAAGAGCAGCGGTTGTCTGGAAGCCAGATCGATTCCGGCTTTTCTCCGGTCGCCCGCCTTTCCTGAATCCAGGTAGACGCGCAGTGAACCGGGGTGTGTAGAGGCGGCCCGGAATCGACCGAGAACATTGTCCTAGCTACGAGATCTTCTTGATTCGTGTGGCCGCCCGGATCTCACTCGGCAGGGGGTCACACGTGTTCAAACGGATTCCGTATCGATCGCTGCGGCGAGAGATTTCTCGATAGCCCGCAGGGGCAGCTCGCAACGACGTGTCGTTGCGAAATGTCCGGTGTTTGGCTGGATACCAGCTTAGCTCTTCTTCTCCAGCTTTTTCGGCTGTTCACCGGTGATCAGCCGGACGTTTCGACCGAACGTGAAGTAGCTGAACGCCCACTGGGAAATCACCAGCGCGCGGTTGCGCAGGCCGTTCAGGTAGAACACGTGAACCACCATCCACATCCACCAGGCGAAGAACCCGTTGAAGTTCCGGCCTCTCACGGAGGCGACTGCCTGATTGCGCCCAATCGTGGCCAAACTTCCCTTGTCCTGATAGGCGAAGGGCGTGTACGCGTGCCCATTGACCGCCCGCACGATGTTCGCGGCAGCCCACTTGCCTTCCTGCATGGCGGCCGGGGCCACGCCGGGAACCGGCTTGCCCTCGTGCGTCTTGACGCTGGCGGCGTCGCCCACCACGAAGATGTGCGGATGCCCGGCGACGTGCAGCTCCCGTTCGACCGGGACGCGCCCGGCACGGTCGAGCTCGGCGATGTCGCGCAGGGCCTGGGTAAGTTTCGAGACTTGCACGCCGGCGGCCCAGATCACGGTGTTGGCGTCGATCCGCTCGTCACCGATGTTGACCCCGGAGTCATCGATCGCGGTCACCAGCGAGCCGGTCCGCACCTGCACCCCGAATTTGGCGAGGTCCGCTTCCGCGTGGGCGGAGAGCTTCTCCGGAAACATCGGGAGGATGCGCGGCAAGCCCTCGAGCAGGAGGATTTTCGCGTCCCGCGGGTCGATGTGCTTGAACTCCTTGACCAGCGTGTGGCCGGCGATTTCGCCGATCGCCCCGGCCAGTTCGACGCCGGTGGGGCCGCCGCCGATGACGATGAAGGTCAGCATCGCCTCGCGCTTGACGGGATCGGGCTCGTTCTCGGCGTGCTCGAAGGCCAGCAGGATCCGCTTGCGAATCTCGGTGGCGTCATCGATCGTCTTGAGACCCGGCGCCATCGGTGCCCACTCGTCGTGGCCGAAATAGGAATGAGTCGCCCCCACGGCCACCACCAGGTAGTCCCAGGCGAGCGCCCGGCCGCCATCGAGGGCGATCGTCCTGGCGTCGATATCGATGCCGTCGACCTCGCCAAGCACCACGTTGGCGTTCCGTTGCTTACGCAGGATGGAGCGGATCGGCTGGGCGATATTGGCCGGCGACAATTGTGCCGTGGCCACCTGGTACAGCAGCGGCGCGAACAGGTGATGGTTGCGCCGATCGATCACCGTCACCTTGACGGGCGCATCGGCGAGGCCCTTGGCCGCGTTCAACCCGGCGAACCCGCCGCCAATGACGACGACGTGCGGTTTACCTTTCGCGTCGTGCGACGGTTGCATCGTTTCCGCGACGTACACGAACTGGTCCACCTGCGATGCTGGGGAGGCGGGCTCCCGTGTTGCCGATTCAACCACTCCGAACTCCGGATCTTCCTTGGTAGGCGCTACCCGCCGCACCGCGTACGGTGCGTTCGGTCGCCAGCAAAATGGCGTTCGCCGCCAGGTCGGATTGGTCAGCCATAACCCGTCCCTTCCCTGGCAATCGCTCAGGCCGATCGTCAGCCAGACGGCAGCGTAGCAACGGACCCCGGAACCGCGCAATGGCCGAGCGCGCCCAATTCGGCCGCGGCCACGCGTTCGTCCGGCCCGCGCACGCGTGCCGGACCTGACCGAACCGGCTAGAATGGTACATCAACATTACGGTAAGCCCAGGGGTGATCCCTGGCCTCCGCCCTCAGTAAAGGACCCCGCCCGTTGCCAGCCCAGAAGAAAACGCCCCTGACCCTCGTTAGCCGCTTCGAGGAGCAAGAGAGCGGCACGCTGCGGCACGTCCCGTTCGAGGTGCCCAAGGGCGTCGAACAGCTCCGCATCGCGATCTCCTATAACGACCGGATCGACGCCACACCTACGGCGAGCGGCGGCAACACGCTCGATGTCGGCCTATTCGATCAGCAAGGTACGGAGACGGGCGGGCCAGGCTTCCGTGGGTGGAGCGGCAGCGAGCAACTCGACATCGTGATCGGCAAGACCTGGTCCACCCCGCCCTATATCGCCGGTCCGATCAAGCCCGGGACGTGGAACGTGTTGCTGGGCGCCTACAAGGTGGGACCGAACGGCCTCGATGCCGAGATCGGCGTGGAATTCAACCCGGACGTCAAGGCGCCTGAGCAGCCAGAGATTCCACCCATCGAATCATTGACGCGCGCCGATGTCCCGGCCGCCGGGGAACGCAACTGGTTCCGCGGTGACCTGCACATGCATTCCACCCAATCGGACGGAACCGCCACCCCGGCCGAGCTCATGGTCAAGGCCTACGAAAGCGGGCTCGACTTCATCGGCATCACCGATCACAACCGTCCGGCCTCTCCGGCAAAGGATTTGCCCACCGGCGACGATTGGCCCGTGGTCGTGCCAGGCGTCGAAGTCACCACCTACGCCGGGCACTTCAACGTCTGGGGGACCGATGCCTGGTACGACTTCCGGGATCCATCGCCGGCGGGCCTCCAATCGGCGATCGACGCGGCCAAGGCGGATGGCGGGCTGGTTTCACTGAATCATCCCAAACCGTTCGGGCCAGACTGGATCTATGGCAGCGACGTCAAGGGCTTCCACACTATCGAGGTCTGGAACGGCTGGTGGGACCGGCTCAACAACGTGTCGTTGAAGGTCTGGGAGGACGCCCTGCGGCGAGGCGAGCGGATCGTCGCCGTGGGCGGCAGTGACGCCCACCACTTGGGCGATGCCAGCACGCCCGAGAACCCCCTCTCGGCCACCCGGCTGGGCTGGCCCACGCTCTGGGTCCAGGCCAGGAAGCCGCTGACGGCTGAAGCGATCCTGACCGCGATCCGCGCTGGCCGCTGTTTCATCAGCGATTCGCCGGGCGGACCGCAGATCTACCTGAGCCGCGAGGACTACGCCGTCAGCGCGCGTGTTGTAGGCGGCATGGGCACCGCCCTGGCGCTGGTGGGCGCCAGCGGTATCATCGCCACCGAAGCGGTCACGAGCGAGGATCAAACCTGGAGCTTCGCGATCAACGTGCTGGGCAAGGGACAAACCTACGTGCGCGCCCAGATCCACGGCGAGCACGGCGGCTTCCGGGCGCTGTCAAATCCGATCTGGCTCAAGGATTCGGTCGAGTCAGCGAGTTGAGTGGTCTGTCCAGGCCGAACCGTCCCATGCCGCACGTCCATTCGGCCGTCATGCTACAGCCGACTGCATTACGGTTGCATTACATCGCCAGGGAACGGGCGGAGCAAGCATCGCTTTGCTGCCGCAACCGTACTGGTCTGAGTTCTTCCAACCAACGTGCAAACTGCTCTTGGTAGTCCGTCCACCGTACCGCGACGGGCGCCAACATCTCACCAACCGTCATCCTGAGCTTGCGAAGGATCCCCCGGCGCAGCGAAGCGGTAGCCGGTACGTGCGTCGCCGAACCTCGGTACCCCCTTCGGCGGGAGACTCTACGTTCCTCGGAATGGACGGTTTCGGGGGTGGCAGGATAGGTTACTCAGCATGACGGCCGTTTGAGCGAGCTGCGATAAGAGCGACCGGCAATAGGCATCACTTCAGCCGCCGCGTGGTGGGTCGGCCAGGCCAGCGGTAACGACTGCGAGCGCGCTGAATCAGGCAGCGCGTGACCACGAACGCCGCCGCCAGAAACAGGGAGACGTCCACCATCTCCGTGGTTTTCTCGGTGCAGCGGCGCAGCTTGCCGTAGCCGTTCATCCACGCTTGGGTGCGTTCGACCACCCAGCGCTTCCCCACCTGCAGCGGCGCCGGCAGCCCCTTGCGGGCGATCGCCCCGGTGAAGCCCAGATCGTCGAGCAGGGCGCGGGTCACGCCGCGGTCGTACCCGCGATCCAGATGCACCGTGGTCTCGATGGGGTCCGCCCCCCACCGCTCCAGCCCGGTCAGCGTCGGGCCAAGCAACGGGCTGTCATGGCGGTTGGCCCCGGTGGCGACCAGATGCAGCGGCACGCCGGTGGCGTCGGTCAGGGTCGAGCGCTTGAGCCCCTGTTTGTCCCGATCCACCGGGCTTCTTCCCGCCGTCTCGCCGCCACTCGGCGCGTTCGTGATGCAGCCGTCGACGG
>JBGTNF010000353.1:0-1822 GCA_041743205.1 Thermomicrobiales bacterium
CCAGCGTCGTCGCCCGCTCCGTCAGCCGGGCCTCGGCGCCGGCCGCCGTCAACCCGCCGACGTTGACGTCGCCGATCACCACCGCCGGGTAGATCCGGTCGTCGTACCAGGTCCGGAACCCGAACAACCCGATCGCCACCAGCAACAACAACGCCATGATGCCGATCAGCATATTGGGAATCAGAACCAGGAAACGCCTGGCAATGCCCCGCGCCGGGGTGGATCCGGCCGCAGCCACGCCGTGATCGTCGTGATTCGGCAACACGCTCCGACGCAGACGGTCGAGGGCCGCGCCCACGCCGTTCACCGTGCGGCCCACGCCTACGGCGAGGGGCGAAGCAAATTCCTGGTCGATCGGGGATTGCGCCATGCCTGTCGTTTCTCTCATCCCGTAGGTCGGAAGGTCGCGCCGGAAGCCGGTTTCGCGACGCAACTGTGTCCAAAGGCCTGAGTCGCGCGGGAGCGAACGGCAAGCCATTCATGCGTTGTGGGGCTGACCCAAGCGGGGTGGGTTCGCAGGTGGTGCTGACGATTGCGGGCCAAGCTGTCAGTGTTCCAGTGTGTCACAACGCGGGTTGCGCTGGCAATACGGAAATCACGGAATCCGGACTTCGATCACGTAGGCCTGGTGGACAGGGGGACGCTTCGACACCGGCTGAGCAACCAGCTTCGCCCGTCAGCCCGTGCCGACTTCGTAGACGTTTCCACGTCCCTCGAATTTGGTGTAGAACTCGCGGTTCGCCACCTCGTTGGCATCCCTGTCGGTAATGACGCGGGTGAATCCGACTTCGAGTCCGGCCATCGGCCATTCCGTTTGCCGAACGACACCGGCCGCCAACTCGGAGGTCGGAACTTCGACATCCTCGTTGTTCGTAATCGGGTCGCTCTGCGATTGACCGCCGATCTCGACGGTGTTGCCGTTGTCGGTGCCGTAGATGTTGACGATCACGTTGGGGTACGACGTCCAGGCCTCGACGAGCAGCCAGCCATCGGTCCAGTTCTCGAACCTGATGTCGCCCCAGTTGTCGGGATTGGAGCCGGATTGCAGGATCGAGGCGTCGAAACCGGGTCCCCAGCCGTCAGCCTCGTAGCCCTGAATCCGGTACGTGTGCGGATTCCATTCGGTGATCGGCAGCCCGGCAAGGAGCGCGGCCCGGAAGACCGTGGTCGACACCTGGCAGACTCCCCCGCCCTTGCCGGTGCCGACGCGCTCGGCGATGACCACCGACGCTTCGACCCAGCCGGGGGTTTCGCCGATCGGCCCGATCGCCTCGTTGAAAGAAAACTCCGCGCCCGGCCGGACCAGCGTGCCGTTGAGCAGGTTGACGCCGACCTGAATGTTGGTGTCGCGCGGGCCGGAGCCGCCGGCGTAATTGGAATCACCGCGGCCGAGACGCGTGTCGATGCCGAGCGCGTCGAGGTTCTCGGCGTCGATCTCGGGCCGGGTGACGAGGACCGGGATGTCGACCGGTTCGTGCCCGGCCAGGAAACTGCCCGCCACCGCCGCCGCGAAATCGTCGGCGACCAGGGCGACGCCGGTCTGGCTCGGATCGAGCGCGACCAACCCGTTGGCGTCGCTCCACCCAATTCGTGCGTCGACCGGCTCACGGTTGATCGGCTCGGTGAATTGTGTCCGCAGGTCGGCGGCCAGGCGGGCCGTATCGACCTGAAGGTCGGCTGTCGGCTGTCCAGAGTCGAGCGTCGCCGCCACGGTGAGGTAGCCGCTGAGCGTTTCGGGCTCGATGCGCCAGGCCTGGTCTTCGAAGAGGACGCGGACCGGCTGGCTCAACGCCTCGCGCACGGTCGCCTCGGGCCCGGCCAG
>JBGTNF010000354.1:0-5841 GCA_041743205.1 Thermomicrobiales bacterium
TGCGGCCCCAGCCGCGCCAGCACGTCGGCGTTGACGATGTGGTGCGTCTCCGGGCCGCCCGGCGTGGCGCAAACGAGGAAATCGGCCCACGCCGCGAGCTCGCCAAGGGATTCGACGTGCCGGTACGGCGACCCTTCCACCGGTCGGCGGTTATGGTACGCAACGTCCATGTCGAATCCGTCGGCCGCCCGGTGGGCAATCAGGCCGCCGATCACCCCCAGTCCGAGGATGCCCAGCTTCTTGCCGGAAACGCCGACCCGCCGGAACGGGAAGTCGGTTCGTTCGCCCACGTGCGCCGCATCGCGCTTTGGCGACGAGAAGTTGGTCCACTCGCCGCGCCGAACCGCCGCAATCGCCGGCACGATCGTGCCCGCCATCGCGAGCAGCAACGTCAGCGCGTGGTCGGCCACGGCGTTGGCGTTCGTCCCAGCCCCATTGGTGACCGGGATGCCGCGGGCGGTCGCCGCATCGACGGCGATCGTTTCGTAGCCCGCGCCGATCGCGCAGATCAGCTCCACCTCGGGCAACGCGGCCAGTTCCCCGGCGGTCAATCCCAGCGAACCATTGGTGAGCACCGCCCGGGCGTGCGGAACCTGCCGTACCGCCTCCGCCCGGCCGCCCAGGGAACCCGCCAGGTTTACCTCGAAGTCGAGCGATTCCAGAAGCCGTTTGGCGTCCGGCGAGATATCGATGATCACCAGCAGCGGGACGGGCACGGAAGGGCTCCTGTACGGCGGAGGTCGGTTGAACGGTGGTCCTGGCCGAATCTATTGTCCGATCGCTGCGGCGATCCAGCGGGGCGAGAGTTCTCGACGGCCTACACGCTCGAAATGACGTGAATACCGGCTGCGATCAGGCCGCCGGTGACGCGGCCGGCGTGGCGTCGGACGCCAGTTCGAGAAGCAGTCCAGCGATCAGGCCGGCGTCCCGCTCGATCTGGACGCTGACCGCGGTCCGTGAGCCATCACTGCCAACCAGGATGAACCGGCCGTTCGTCGCCGGCAGGTCCCTGGTGGTGATCACCGAGTTTGGCTCGATCTCGTAGGTGACGCCGGCCGATTGCAGGTCGGCCAGCACAGCCACAACGTCGTCGATCGGAACCACGTCGAAGAAGGCCGGGTCGAAGTGCGCCTCGACTTCCTCAACGGTGATCGCGCCTGCCCCGGCATTGGCCGTATCGAGCAACCACTGGATCTGGTCGCCGAGCGGCCCATCCGGCAACGACGCCGCGGCCGGCGACGCGGACGGCGTTTGCGCCGTCACGGTGTGAGCGCCGAACAGGCCAGCGGTCAACGTGGTGGCCAACACGAACGGAACGAAGACGCGGCGGGAGATCGAAGACGTCATGCCGGGACCCCTTTGCACGAACGAGCGAATCAATCGCTGTCGAGTATACGGGCCCCGGCAAGGTGGGAATCAGGGCCAGGCGCCCGATGTGCGGCTGGGACGAAACCTGCCTCGCCAAGGTGCTCACCGCATAATGCGATTGCCTTGGCGCCTACCGTCGCTGCGGCGACGAGATGTCTCGACTACGCTCGACATGACGTGGCGGCGGTGTCTCGTCTCCGGGTGGCGCGCCTCAATTGGTTGCAAGGGCCTGGCGGATTTCGCCGAGGTGGTAGGCGGTGTGAGCGACGATCCCGAAGGCGCCCCCAACCATCTGCTCGTTCCACAGCTCGTTGGCGGGGATGAAGCCCTTCAACCCCTCGTAGGTGGCGCGCAACCGATCGATCAGGTCCTGCCATTCGATGTCGTTCACCTCGCCGACCGCCCACGACGATTCCCAATCGACCGGAATGTAGTCTCCGGCGGCGGCATTGGCGGCCACTGCATCGAGGTAGAAGCGGATGTGGTTGACCTTGGCCGCGATGTTGCCGCTGCGCGGGCCAAGTGATCGCGACGCCTGCGCCGCCGATACGCCGGCCAGTGTTTCGAAGATCGAATCGCCCTTGTCCAGGAAATAGCCATGCACGTTCTCGAACGCTTCGTCGAGCGTGGTCAGCAGGGCGGCGCGAAAATCGGCCAGGGCGATGGTTGGGGTGTCCGTCGCGGCATTGGTCATGGTTGACGCTCCCGGGTCGTGGTTACTCGGCCAGGACGGGACGTGACGTTCCGTCCATCGCGTTCAGGATAGGCGCCCGGGGGGCCAGTTCCTGTCCGCATTTGCCGAGGGGCGTCCTGCACACAACGGGCCAGGCCGCGGGATTGCTCCCACGGCCTGGCCGGCGATGTGATGAAGTGCATGATGAGGAACGATTAACTGACCGGGGTGGCGTCCGGCTCGGCATCGTCACTGAGCGGCTCGGCAAGGAAGACCTCGACATCGACGTTGCCGTCGCTGTCTTCGGTCAGCACGGCGATGCCGGTGTAGCCCGAATCGTTCTGCGGGTGCAGGGCGACCACGAGTTCGCCCTCGACCACGACGCCGCCGATATCGCCACAGGCGATGTAGACGTCGATGTTCTCGTCACTTTCGTGGATGTTGATCGCGTGGGAGGTCGCCAGCATGTCTTCCCACGGCACTTCGACTTCTTCGGAGAGCGAGGTGAGCACGTTGGAAGCGGTCAGCACGCCCTCAGGCGCGTTCGCGTTCTCGTCGTCGCTCTCTTCGTTCATCCGCGGCTCGATGTTGTTGAGCGGGCCGATCGGGTTCGGGTCGAGATCCGGGCCGCACGTGCCGGCGTGGATGTGGCCAGGGTGCGACGGGGTGACGGCCGCCTCGTCCTGGGCAAGGGCGAAACCACCTCCCCCGGCGCCGAAGCTGCCGGCCAACACGACGCCAACGGTCAGGGTCTTGAGGGTCATCAGTCGCGTCATGGAGTCTCTCCTCAACATGCCTGGTTGCCGCCCGTACCTGATGGTTCGATGCGGAGGCAGGCAGGCACTACGAAACAATACAGACAGGTTTCTCTGTGACCTGAGTATTGCAGATCGAGGTGGACCCGGCAATGACTCGTTTGGGCTCCAAACCGGAGCCGGAGCCGGAGCCGGTCAGGTCGCGGCGGTCGACGCCGGGCGCCACGTTTCCAGGATGGCGTCGGCCGCGCCCTCGAGCGTCACCTGCGTCACCACCCGCGCGCCCAGCGCTTCCCGGTCGCCCGCGTGGTGACCGATCCCGCGGCCACCACCCACGACGAGCGGCCGGCGGTCCCCGAACGGCTCGGTGCTTATCGCAAGGAGGGACTCGCGCAAGGCGGGCAGGTGCTCGGCCAGCGACACCGACAGCAGCACGATGTGCGGCCGGCGCAGGTGGACGGCCTCCACCAGGTACGGCGCCGAGACGTCGGCCCCCAGGTAGTGCAGCCGCACGCCGCGCTGGCGCAGGATGCCGCAGAGCATCCGCAGCCCGAGATCGTGCAGTTCGTCCACCACGCAGGTGGCGAGCACCACCGGTTCGCGATACCCCGCTGCCGCGTGGCGGTTGGAAAGCTCCGCCACGATTTCCCGCGTGAGCTCGGTGATCTCGTGCTCCTGCGCAATCGAGAAGGCCGCTGCGACCCATCGTTCCCCGATTTCCACCAGCACGGGCCGCAGCACCTGCTCGAAGGTTTCCGCCAGGCCCTGGCCAAGCTCGTCGGCGTGAAGCACCACCTCGGCGGCGGCCTCCATCTCGCCCTCGGCCGCCAGGTCCAGGAACCGTTGCGCCAGCTGGGCGGGCGGGGTCAGCGCATCCATTTTGGCGAGCCGCTGGCGAATTTCCTGAAGGGAAAGGCGGTGTTCCTGCCAGCGCTTGATCCGCCGGACCCGGTCGAGATCGGCCACCGTGTAGAGCCGGTGCCCACCCACCGTGCGCATGGGCTCGACCATGCCTTCGCGCTGCAGGAACCGGAGACTGGAATGCGAAATATCGGGATAGGCAGCCTGCAACTGGGTCACCGCTTCGCCGATGGTGAAGAGACGGGATTCGTTTGGGGCGTCCAAAGTCTCTCCTTTCCGGTTCGTATCGTACGCAGTGGCTTTTCGAAACCGCCGTCAGTCGTAATGTCGATGTGTATCGAAAGCTGTCTGGTTGGCGGGAACAACCAGACAATGTCGCATTTTAACCATCGTGTCCAACTAGCCCTTTCGACCCTGGCGGCTTCTTGACGAAACTAAACCTGTACTCTAGCATCTGTGGCAGCGTTTGATGGCGTCAAAAGGGGTAGTTCGCTAAACCTGAATGAAGGTATCTGCCAGCGGCGCCATCATTAATGCGCCTTTCCAGACTTCATGAATCGGGCCTGGGTTCCCCCTCGCTGGCAGGCAGTAGATTGATGCTCAGGGTAGCCTGCACGTCTGGACACCGAATCACCGAATCAGGGAGATAAAAACGACATGACGGAAGCCAAGAAGGAAATCAATCACGAAATTGCCGATTGGGTCGGCGACATCGTCGCGCTTGAGTCCCACGTCGAAGAGGCGATGGACGCTCAGCTCAAGATCAAGGCGGACGACAGCCTGAACGCCACGTTCCGCCACTTCCACGACACGGTGCGCGAAAGCAAGCAGCGCGCGGTCAACTTCCAGAAGGACTACGGATCCGAAGCGGGCAATCCAATCATCAAGACCGGCGCCAACCTGCTCGGCAAGGCCGCGGGTGTCATCGACAAGGTACGCAACGATTCGGTGTCCAAGTCGATCCGCGACGACTACACCGCGTACAACCACACCGCGGTGGCCTACACCATGCTGCATACGACCGCGATGGCGTTCAAGGACCAGGCGGCTGCGGACTTCGCCGAGAAGGGGATGCGCACCTACGCCAAGCTCGTCCAGGAAGTCAACCATGTCCTTCCTGAAGCCGTGATCTTCGACCTCAAGCACGGCGACCACGCGCCGGTGATCGATCCGAACGTCGTCCGGGATTGCCGCGCCGTCATCGACAGCGTGTGGAAAGAAACCAACTAACCACCGAGCTCACCATCCGGCGCCACACGAAAAACGGGAGGCCTTCGGGGCCTCCCGTTTTTCGTGCGCGCTCGCCGCTCTGCGACGGCATAACGTTATTCACGTCCTTGCCCGGCGTGTCGATCGAACCCTTCGCCGCAACGATTGGCACGTGGCGGTAAACGCACGATCTCTAGCACCGGGCTGCCTGCCTCCAGGCTCAGGTTGGTGTGGCGTCCGACTCCTGGAAGCCAGGGGCTCCGGGGCTCATCCGCGATGCCGTTACCGGGCGGCTTGACGTACCCGGTGGGATCGTCGCCACCACGGCGCCCGCGGCATCTCGAATCGTGACGGTGACAAGCGATCCATCGTCGATGAACGACTGGCCATCTTCGCTGACCTGCGGATACCCATCCACAGTCACGGATCCTATCAATAGCCCCTCGCTATTCGAACGTATCTGGACGGCAGTGAAGTGGCCAGTCCGATCGTCATAGGGTTCCCACGTCCCCATGTAACTGGATGCGAACTCGATCCCGTTCGGTTCCCGGCCGGACGGTGGCGCCAGAAGGAGGACTGTGCCATCGGCGGCAAACAGCGACGGCCCGTGATAGGGCGGATCTTCCGACAGGGTCGGATTTGCCAGAGCCAGCCACATGCCGTAGAGCGGATGTGCGGAGTGGTCGAGCGGCCGATTCTGGGCGACGGCGGTCCGGCTGCCGGCGGAAAGCGCAATTCCGCTCATTCCCAGCGCGGCCAGAGCGGTGCGACGTGATACGGACGGAGTGGTTGTTGGTTTGGCCATTGGATTCCTCCATGTGCATGACCTTGGGAGCACCGACCTGGTGCAGACGGTCACCCATGCAGCATGGATCGCCCGAACTGCGTAGGCATCCGGGTAACCGCGTATTTCTGGAAGCGCAGGGCGTGTCAGGAACTACGCAATTCCCTCGATCGTCGCCAGGGTCAGGCGAT
>JBGTNF010000355.1:0-6674 GCA_041743205.1 Thermomicrobiales bacterium
GCCCCATGGTACACCCGCCATGTTGTGGAACGAACGATGGCACGACCTGGTCGGCAGGCATGGACCCGCTCGCGGCAAGCTGCCGATACCGGTGCACAGGACGCAGCCCGAGCGCTCCGTGGTGACGGTGTATCCGCGTCCCGGCCGCATGATCTGCGAAGCGGTTAAATGTCATTCCGCCGGGAGGCGCAGCCGACTAGAGGCAGCGTAGCGATATCTCTTTGCCGCAGCAAAACCGCCTGATGTGGCGGGCCGGCGAGAGATTCCTCCACTCGCCTGCGGCTCGTTGCGGAATGACACTTAATCGCTTCGCGAAGCGCGTCTAATACCCCAGCACCATGCCTTCGACGCGTGAATCGGTGCCGCCAATCAGCACGCCGGTTTCCGGATCACGGGCGATCGTCTGTGCCGATCCACCTCCTCCCCACGCGCTTTGCAGCGTCACTGCATGACCCCGTGCTTCGAGCCCGGCGATGACATCGGCCGGCATCCGATCCTCGATCCTGAGTTCGAAGGGATTGTCGATACCGCTCGGATCCGTGCCTGGCCAGCAGGTCCAGCGCGGCATTTCGATCGCCGCCTGCGCGTCGAGCCCGCCATCGAGCATCCCGCTGATCGCCTGCATGTTCCACTGCGGCTGGCCGTCGCCGCCGGGCGTGCCGCCTACCAGCACCGGCCGGCCCTCGGCGTCGGCGACCAGGTAGCAGTTGAGGGTGTGCATCGTTTTCTTGCCCGGCGCGTACTGGTTGACGTGGCCGTCTTCCAGCGTGAATCCGCGCCCAACCCGGTTGTTGAGCACGACCCCGGTGTCGCCGCCGACCACGCACGACCCGAACGCGCTCGACACGGACTGGATCAGCGAGACCATCGCGCCGTTGCCATCGACCACATTGAGGTAAGTTGTGTCACCGTCCTGCAAAGGCCCGTGAGCGTCCGAGGTTGCTGCCTGACGGGCGTCGATCTCGGCGAAGCGTTTCGCGGCCCATGATTTCGAGAGCAGGGTGTCCAGCGGCGTGGCGTGGAAGGCGGCGTCGGCGGCGTGGCCGAGCCGGTCGGCGTAGGCCAGCTTCTTGGCCTCGACCATGACGTGGATCGCATCGGCCGAGAGCGGGTCGTCGATCGTCGCGTGCTCGATGATGTTGAGCGCTTCGAGCAGGATCAGCCCCTGGGAGGGGATCGCCGTCTGGTAGACGGTGTGCCCTCGGTACGTGGTTTGGAGCGGCGCGCCGATGTCGGTCTCGTGATCGGCGAAATCGGCCATCGTCAACGCGCCGCCAACCGATGCCAGGTAGTCGGTGATCCGCCGGGCGAGGTCGCCGCGGTAGAACGGCTCCGCGCCTTCGGCCGCGATCGTCTCGATCGTCCGGCCAAGGTCCGCTTGGCGCAGGCGTTCGCCCGCCTCGAGCGGCTTGCCTTCCGGCAGGAAGATCGCGGCCGCCGCCGCGTCCCGGGCCAGGATCTCGGCGCTGCCGGCGATTGCGCCCGCCCCAAGCGGCTGGAGAATGAACCCGTCGCGCGCCAGCGCGATCGCCGTTTCGGCGACGTCCGCAAACGACATTGTGCCGTACCGTTGCAGGAGTCGCTCGTAGGCGTCGACCATGCCCGGCGTCGAAATCGAGAGCGGACCCTGGTAGGGCATCTGCATGCCGTCGTCACCCGCCGCGCGCATCTGCTCGATCGTGGCCCCGCGCGGGGAAATCCCGCTGCCCTGGACCGACACCGTTTCGCCGGGGGCGCCGTTGCGGCCAGGGATATGGATCACGGCGAAGAGATCGCCGCCGAGGCCGCACATCTCCGGCATCACCACCGCCGCCACAAGACCGGCCGCCACCGCAGCGTCGATCGCGTTGCCGCCCTGGCGCAGGATGTGCAGCCCGGCTTCGGCGGTCAAGGGGTGCGCGGCCCCCACCATGCCGCGTTCGGCGTAGAGCGGGTAGGGGCGGCGCCGGGGCCAGGTCTGGTCGGTTGTGACGGCGTGCGGAAATCCAATCATGAAACGGTGCTCCCTGGGATGGATTGCGGGTGTGGCCAAGGCGTTCGCCGCCCGGCGCTGCCATTGTGCCGCAATCCCCAGCGACCGCAACCCGTAACCTACGCTGCAAGGGCTTCAGACGAACCTTGGGACGTGGCCGCCCTTGTGGTGGCCCTAGTCGTTCGGATTGGCCGCCACAAGGGCGGCCACTACCGGGATAGGTGAACCGGTTTTCAGGCCCCGATCAGCCGATGAACCCGAAGATGTCCTGGATCGACTCGCGTGTGCTCGCGTCGAGCAGCGTGGCCCAGGTCCAGAGCAGGAACACCGCCAGCATCAGGAGCACCGCCAACATCCCAAGCACGAACCCCCGCATTCCCAGCGGGGCCGGCCCCGTTGGTTGCGACGCGTACGCGCCGTCGGCCGGTGACCAAACGGGGTCCAACGGTGGTGAAACCGTCGGCGAACCGACAGTGGGCTGCCACGTCGAACTGAATGGCGATGCTGGGACGTCCGGTGCGATGCGGGTCGAGTCGGTCGTGGCCCTGGCGTCCCTGGTGTCCCGTGCGAACGGTTCGGGCTGAAAGGCGGCGGTCCGTTGCGCGTCGTCCTCATCGCGGTCGTTCGCCAGCGGTTGGAAGGCGGCTGTGTCGTCGCTTTCCGGCGCATTCATCGAGGCGCCGCACTCGGCGCAAAACAGGCTCAGGTTGCTGTTCGGCGCGTCGCAGACCGGGCATTTGCGAGCGGAGGCGGTGCTGGTCGAACTCATGTCGGTACTCCGGAAGGCGGTTGGCTCAGGCAGTTTCGTTGAGGAAGTGCGGGTCGACGGCAAAGGCGTCGGCAACGCCGAACTTTTCCATCACCACCAGGCTCACCGCATCGACATAACTCAGGCCACGCGGGCTGCGGGAACTGATCACCAGCGCCCGCGCCCGCCGTTCGTCCTGTTCGTCAGCGTGATAGATCGGCAACCGGTGGTCACGCAGCCACCGGCGGGCGATGTCCGGCCCAACCCCGGCCACCAGCAGGTCGACTGTTTCGGCGATGACGTGGTTGGTGGTGAACAGCTTGTAGCCCTGCTGCAGCAGTTCGGCGTAGGCGCTGACGGCGGCGCCGTGGGTGCGGTCCTTGGCATCGACCATCGCCACGATGGCGGACGAATCGACGAACGCCACCTGTTCCGGAGTGGATTCATCGGTTTCGGAGACGCTGGCCACTTCCTGTACAACCACGCTGCTGTTCCTTCCAGTGATGGTTCCGATTGCCTGGCCTAATTATTGCGCCGGCGGGTGGCGGCGAGGCGGTAGGCCAGCTTGCCTTCGCCGATGTTGGAACCCGCGCCCTGGCCGATGCCGATCACGTCGTTCAAGGGGTGAACCGCCGATGCCTTGCCCAGACGCTGGACGAAGCTTGGCTGCTTCCGGGCCGCCGCGGCGAAATGGTCGAGCGTCGACCGATCGATGAACCACTGGCCGCCGATGCGCTGGCCTTGGAGCCGGCCCTCCCGCAGGTAGCGCCGCACCTGCTCCGTCGAGCGTTCGAGCCGTTTCGCCGCATCGCTGACGCTCAGGAGCGCCTGTTCGCTTGCCATCGTTTCCAATCCAGGCTGGGCCGTGAAACCGGCATCGACGCCCACGCCGGCATTCCCCTGCACGACACCGTCGGCCGGGATGAGCGGAAAGGTGAACGCATCCGGTACGTAGCATGCGACAACATGGCAGCCAGTGTACGTCATGTTCGACAACGCCGCCGCCGCCGTCGATGATTGCGCCGAAGCCGTCCAACAACCCGGACGGAACCGTTCCCGGACCGTTGTTATCCAGCCTTGAGGACGCCCGCGCATGAATTCCACCGACCCTGTCACAACGAGCCACGACGTGCGCGGACAGTCCCTGGCACACCACGGCATCGCCGTGATCGACCTCGGATTTCTGAATACCGACCAGGTGATCGCCGCCTACCTGATCGAGGCCGGCCCCGAGCTTGCGCTCATCGAAACTGGACCCTCGACCTGCCTGGCCAACCTGGAGGCCGGCATCCGTGCAGCCGGGCACGACCTGAACGATGTGACCCGGATCATCGTCACCCACATCCACCTCGATCACTCGGGCGCCGCCGGCGTCATCGCCCGCCGGAATCCTCGCGTCCGGGTGTCGGTCCATCCGGTCGGCGCCCCGCACCTCGTCGATCCCGCCCGGCTCGAACGGAGCGCGGCCCGCATCTACGGCGACGATATGGAACGCCTCTGGGGCGAGATCGCCGGGGTTCCGGAAGACCGGGTCGATGTCCTCGCCGATGGACAAACCTTCACCGTTGGCGACCGCACGCTGCGGATCGCCTTCACGCCCGGTCACGCCTCGCATCATGTGGCCATCTACGATGAGCAATCGCGAACCCTCTTCGCGGGCGATGCCGGCGGTGTGCGGATGCCCGGCAGCGACTACATCGCCGCGCCGATCCCACCGCCGGAGCTGGACCCGGACGCCTGGGCGTCGAGCCTGGCCGCGATGCGCGCCTTCGCGCCGGAACGCATCGCGCTGACGCACTTCGGCGTCTACGAGGATCCGGCCTGGCATTTGGACCAGGTGCTGCCGCGCATCCAGACGCTGGTCGCGATGGGCGACGACGCGGGTTCCGACATCACGGATACCGAGGCGATGGCGGCCAGGTTCGACGCTCTCCAACGGCAGGATCTGGGTGAGGCCGCCACCGACCTCATGATCCGCCGCTTCAACCTCGCCAACCCGGACAAGCTGGCGGCGATGGGCCTGGAACGCTACCTTCGCAAACGGGGAGAGGCCACGGCGCAATGGGCCGAACCGGAGGTGTCGTAACCCGTTATGGACATTGCCAGAGATCGTACGGGCGGTACCTGCATCGACCGCCAATGGCATTTAGGCCACCCCGTTTTTGTCGATGCTGTGTCCGCCTGGTGCCACGCGAATCGGATCCTGTCCTCCTCCACCATCCGGGCGGACACAGCCTCGACAAGACCCAAGCGGCGGAGATCCGGTTCGCCCCTTCGACAGGTGATCGCGCGCGATCGTCAAATCTGCCGCAGCTCTTCTGGGATGAGGGCGCTGAAATCGTCGCCTTCCGGCGCCGGATCGTCCAGCCCGATCCCGGCCACGACCGGGATCGTCTCCAGCAGCACCGGATTGTCGTCGGCCGCGATTCGGTTCGGGTCCTGCTTGCCGCAGCCCAGGCACTCGTGGATCAGCACCAGCTCGCCGTTGCGGCGCGACATCAGTCCCACCGGTTTCATGATCGAGCCGCACTCGCTCTTGCGGTCGCCGGGCATCGTGTCGTCCACGTGGCGGGAGTAGAGGCAGTTCGGGCAGTGGTTGCGTTGTCGCCCCCCTGCTATCGGGGCCCCGATGAACTGCCGGCAGTGCCCGCACTTGAACGCCTGGTCCTGCTCGTTGCGCGGCGGGCGCGCCTTGTGCTTCGGTTGGTATCCGGCCGAATGACGACGGCCGCCGCTTTCATCGTCATCCTGGTAGTCGGCATCGTCCCAATTGCGAGGCGGCATCGTCCTGATCCTGTGTGGGGCGCGCGACTCTCCGGACGCGCCGTGCGAGCATGAGAGGGCCGGCCCGGTCGAGCAATCGGGAAGGGTCGGCCTGACGTTCTGGGCGCATTGTACGGCGAACGTTTTTCCGGATCAAAACCGGATCGTGATCGGAAAGGAACGCGCGTGATCGATCTCATCCTGCTGGGCACGGGCGCCATGGTTCCTCTGCCGGATCGGCCGCTTTCCAGCCTGCTGATGCGCTGCGGCGGCTCACTGACGCTCTTCGATTGCGGCGAGGGGACGCAGGTGCAGATGCGAAAATTTCACTGGGGGTTCCGCCGGCTCGACGCGATTTGCCTCTCCCATCTCCACGCCGATCACGTCGCCGGCCTGCCTGGTCTGTTCCACACCGTCGCCAACGCGGGCCGCACCGAACCGATGCATATCTACGGTCCGGTCGGCACGGTGGCGGTCGTTGCCGGCCTGCGCGTGATCGCCGCCCATCTGCCCTACGAGGTGATCGTTCGTGAACTCGAAGACGGCGACCGGTTCGTGCTGCCCGGCGGCGTTCGGGGAACCGTGTGCGTAGCCGACCACCGCGTCGAGTGCCTGGCGTACCGGCTGGACCTCGACCGGGCCCCCGCCTTCGACCCCGATCGCGCTGAAGCCCTCGGCGTGCCCCGGCCAATGAGGTCGGTGCTGCAACGTGGCGAGCCGGTGACTGTCGACGGTCGCGCGGTCCAGCCGCAGCAGGTGCTGGGCGAATCACGGACGGGCGTCTCGTTCGCCTTCGTCACCGACACCCGGCCAACCGCGGCGATCGCATCGCTAGTCAATGGTGTCGACCTGCTGGTCAGCGAGGCCACCTACGTCAGCGACAATGATGGCGAAGACGCAGCCCGCCACGGCCACATGACCCTCCGCCAGGCCTGCGGCATCGCCAACGAGGCGGGAGTCGGCGCCCTCTGGCTTACCCACTTCAGCGGCCGCATCGCCAACCCGCTGGATCATGTGGAAGATGCCCGAGCCCTGTTTCTCCGAACCGAGATCGGTGTCCCCGGTCTCAGCGCCCACCTTGCCTTCGACACCCGCTACGCCCGCCTCGACGGCTGATACGTCGCTGGGAATAACTCGTGTAGGGCTGCGGAGCTTGCTCCGCCCTGTTGGGTGCGGGCGGAGCAAGCTCCG
>JBGTNF010000356.1:0-9344 GCA_041743205.1 Thermomicrobiales bacterium
TTGGCCACGGATCGGAACCCAACGTCGACCGGCCAGCCGGTGGCGAGTTCGATCGCGATCGCGCCGGCGTCCGTCAATTCGTCGTGGTGGAGTCGGGTGTCGCCGATGATGGCGATGCGTAGCCGCCGCATTATCGGCCGCTCCCAATCCGGTTCGCCCGCCGCCGGGGGGAGGTTTGTTGGCGGCTCGGGGTGATCATCCAGGGGTGGCCTTTCCGGTCTATCATTCACAGGTTGCGTTGGTTCAGATGGTCGCAGGAGATCGGCCCAGAATCAAGCGGGCCAGCGCGCTGCGCTGCGTCCGGGATACCAGCCAGCCGTCGATTGGGACGAGGTTGGCCGATCACGTCAAGCGGCAGGGGAAACGATGTCGACCACGGCGACGCCGGGCACAACGGATAGTACGGCGCCATCGCTGGGCGCCTGGATACGGGCGACGCGGCTGGAGCAGGGCATCAGCCAACGCGAACTGGCGTCGCGCTCCGGGCTGAGCCGGTCTTACGTTTGCGACATCGAGCGTGGCCGCGGCTCGCACCCCAGCGTCGAGACGCTCGACAAACTGGCCGCGGCGCTGGGGTTCACCCGGCTCGACCTGCTCAAGGCGTCCGGGGTCGTCGAACCGGCCGGCAACCAGCGTGAATCGGACGAGGAGCGGCGAATGCTATCGGTGTTCCGCGATCTCAGTGACGAGGCGCGGGTGTCGGTCTTGCGGTTTGCCCGGTTCATCCACGCCGATGAACAGCATTGGGTCCAGCCCAACCTGCTCGACAGTGGGGAGGGAGGCGGTCAGGCCGACCGGCCCGATGCCGGTCACGACCGCCTGACGCGGTCCCTGTTCGAGCGCGACGGCGCGGGTTGACGGGAGGCGGGAACAGCCAGCCCGGCGGGTTGATCGGCAAGAACCGGGTGGCGACGTTGATAGGATTTCTCGCAAGCTCGAAATGACATGAAATGCTGCGACTGATACCAAAACGGCCGCCGGAATGTTCCGGCGGCCGTTCCTGATCTCGTGACGTTGCAGAGGGCGCTTACTCAGCCGAGGCGGCGGTTGCCTCGACATCGTCTTCCGCGGTCTCGACATCGTCATCCATGACGACGCCCTGCTGCCGGGCTTCGAGCCGTCGCTGGCGCTTCGACTTCTGGCCCGCGTTGGCGGCGGCGGCTTCCATCCGGCGCGTGAAGCGCTCGACCTGGCCGGCCGTATCCACGATGCGCTGCTCGCCGGTGTAGAACGGGTGGCAGACGCTGCAGAGATCGGTCCGCAGGGTCGGACGGGTGGAACGGGTCTGGAAGATGTGACCGCACGAGCAGGTGACCGTGCTTTCGACGTAGTTGGGGTGAATCGATGGCTTCATGGAATGACTCCGAAACGTGCGACGTTAGTCGGCCGCAGTTGCGCTGGCAACATCCGCGACGATGAGTTCGCAGGCCCCGCCGACCGGGTAGAGATCCGGGGAATAAACACTGATGCGGCGCTTGTTGCGGCTCACCGGCTCGAACCGGACGACGCCGTCGATCTTGGCGTAGATCGTGTGATCCTTGCCGATGCCGACGTTGTTGCCGACCCAGAACTGGGTGCCGCGCTGGCGAACCACGATCGTGCCGCACCGAACGAACTGGCCGTCGGCGCGCTTGACGCCCAGGCGATTCGATTCACTGTCGCGGCCGTTGCGTGTGCTGCCGCCGCCTTTTTTATGTGCCATGGGAAAAAACTCTTTCAACGGAGCCGGACGGCCAGGGACCGCGTGGCGCCGTATTTCGATCAAGCGGAAATGCCGGTGATCGTCAATCGGGTGAGCGATTGGCGATGCCCCGTGCGGCGGCGATAGCGCTTCTTCGCCTTGAACTTGAAGACGATGATCTTCTCGTCGCGATCGTGGAGGTCGACGTGGGCGCTTACCGAGGCGCCCTCGACCACTGGCGTGCCGATCCGGGTCTCCCCGGCGCCACCGATCAGCAGGACCTGATCGATGGTGACATCGGTCCCGGCCTCGGCGGCGAGCCGCTCGACCGAAATCCGGTCTCCTACCTTGACCCGGTACTGCTTGCCGCCAGTCGCAATGACCGCGTACATGGCGTCGGCTCCGGCATTGGTGATTGCTGCTTGTTCCGTCATCGCAATTAATCCTGCCTCATCGGCTCGTTTGGCACGCGTCGTGCTGATCGCGGGACCTGGCAAGCGATCATGCCGAGCCCGGCGACGTTCATTACAGCGGAACCAACATCCTCGAACGTGCGCCACAAGCACACAAAACGGGGCGCATTTGGCGCCCAGACACGAAAGTATAGCACACGGCGCCGGTTTGCCGACCCGGAAACCCATCCCTAGAAGCGCTCCAATTCGTACGCTCTTGAAAGCAAGGCAAACGTGGCGCCCTGACCGGATCGGCGGCCTCCGCAGGCACGAACCTGTCACACTGGTTCGTGCGAATGGCGCTCGAAACAGATGGAACGTGTGATGGCAAAGTGACGATGGCGACCCGGGTTTCCCCACAACGACGCAGCCCCGAATGGTCGGCCGTTTCCCGATTGGTGATCGGCACACGCGGCAGCGCCCTGGCGTTGTGGCAGGCAAGTGCGGTCCGTGACGCCCTCCAGGTCCGTTTCCTGGACGTGACGTTCGACCTCCATGTGATCCGCCCCGAGGGCGACCTGGACAAGACCTCGTCGTTGCTTACGATCGGCGGGCGCGGCGTGTTCGCCTCGGCGCTGCAGCAGGCGCTCCTCGATGGCGAGATCGACCTCGCTGTCCACTCGACGAAGGACGTGCCGACGATCGAACCGGCCGGCCTCGTGATCGCCGCCTTCCCCGAACGCGAGGACGCTCGGGATGCGGTCGTATCGCGCCACGGCGTGCCGCTTGCCCAGCTTCCGGATTTTCCGGTGATCGGCACCTCGTCCCGTCGCCGCGCCGTTCAGGTGCTGGCGATCCGGCCCGACGCGTCCATCGTCGACCTGCGCGGCAACATCGACACCCGGCTCCGGAAAGCTAAATCGGGTGAGTACGACGCCGTGATCCTGGCGGCGGCCGGTTTGGCCCGGATGGGCTGGCAGAATCGCATTACCGAGTACCTCCCGTTCGACCGGTTCGTCCCCTCGCCGGGCCAGGGCGCCCTCGCCATCGAAACCCGGGCAGATCCCGACCCGGCCTTCGCCATCGCGAGCGCCCTCGACCAGACGGAAGCGTCCCTCTCGGTTCGCCTGGAGCGAGAGTTCCTGCGCTCGATGGGGGGAGGCTGCACCACGCCGATCGGGGCGCACGCTGCGATCACCGGTGAGCGTGTCACGCTCTGGGCAATGCTTGCGGCCGACGACGGCTCTTCCCTGGACCAGCGCGTCTTCACGCTCGACCGGGCGACGGCGCTGGACGATGTCCACGACGTGGCGTCGGAGATGATGAAAGGGCTTGGCGCGAACAATGCCAATGCTGGACATGGGTCGACGATTGCCTGGCCGCTGGCCGGGAAACACGTGTTGGTGACCGGCACCAGGCGGTTTGCGGCCTCGCTCGAAACCGCGTTCCGACCTTCCCACGCCGACGTGCTCCTGGCTCCGACGCTCGAGATCCTGCCCGGCTCCCAGCCGGCCGAGCTGCGAGCCGCATTGGAGCGCGCGGCGAGCGGCGCCTTCGACTGGCTGGTGCTCACCAGCCAGCAATCCGTCCCGGCGCTGACGGCATTCGGTGTCGAACGGTTGCACGGCCAGGTGCGAGTTGCAGTCGTAGGAACCTCCACCGCGCAGGCGGTCCGTGCCGACGGGTTGCCGGTCGACCTGATGCCGGAGGTCCAGACCGGGCCAGGCCTGGTCGCGGCGTTCCGGAAACTCGATGTTCAGGGCAAATCCGTGCTCTGCCTCCTCGGCAACACGGCCAGCGACACGGTGCCGGCCGGGCTGGCTGAGGCCGGGATGAAGGTGACGCGAGTCGAGAGCTACCAGTCCCGGCCGATCGACACGATTCCCGACGAGGTGCGTGAGGCGGTTCATTTGGGCCGGATCGACCTGGTCGTGTTCGCCTCGCCATTGACCGTGACCACACTGACCGAACAGCTGGGGGCCGACCTGGCCGCGCTTTCGGGCGCCTGCCTGGTGGCAATGGGGGCGACGACCCGCCACGCCATGGAGCGGGCGGGACTTCCGGTCCACGTCGAATCGCCGGAGCCGACGCCACACGGCATCGTGGCGGCGTGCATCGCCTGGTTCGCCGAGCGCTCGGGTATGGAGGGACATGGCGCATGATTGCCAGTCGAAACGACCTCAACGCGGCGACCGCTGCGTCGACCTTCAAACGCACGAGGCGTCTCCGTACATCACCCGCGATTCGCGACTTCGTCCGGGAAACGTCGCTGCGGGTCACCGACTTCGTGTATCCCTTGTTCATCGTCGAGGGCGAGGGCGTCCGGAACGAGATTTCCTCGATGCCCGGCCAATACCAGCTGTCGATCGACCAGCTGGAACGCGAAGTCGAGGAGCTTGGTGGGCTGGGCATTCCCGGCGTGCTCCTCTTCGGCATTCCCAATCTCAAGGACGACGCGGCCAGCGGTGCCTTCGATCCCGATGGCATCGTCCAACGGGCCGTGCGCGAAATCAAACGGGTCAACTCCAAACTGCTGGTGATCACCGATGTCTGCGCCTGCGAATACACCAGCCACGGGCACTGCGGGATCCTCGTCGGCGACCAGGTCGACAACGACCTGACATTGCCGGTGCTGGCCCGGACCGCCGTCAGCCAGGCGGCGGCCGGGGCCGACATCGTCGCCCCGTCGGACATGATGGATGGCCGCGTCGCGGCGATCCGGGTCGCGCTGGACGAGCACGGCCACCAGCTGACGCCTGTCATGTCCTACGCCGCCAAGTACGCGTCGGCCTATTACGGGCCGTTCCGCGAGGCGGCGGAAAGCACGCCCACGTTCGGCGATCGCCGCTCGCACCAGATGGACCCCGGCAATGCTCGCGAGGCCCTGCGCGAGATCGCGATCGATCTGGACGAGGGAGCGGACCTGATCATCGTCAAGCCGGCGCTCTCGTACCTCGATATCATCCGGGCGGCGCGCGATACGTTCGACGTGTCCCTGACTGCCTACAACGTCTCCGGCGAGTTCGCGATGATCAAGGCCGCCGCACGGCTGGGCTGGATCGACGAGCAGCGGATCACGCTGGAAACACTGCTTTCCATGAAGCGCGCTGGCGCCGACCGAATCATCACCTATCACGCGAAGGAAGCCGCCCAATGGCTGGCATCGACATAATCGACACCGTGGATCATGGTGCATGCTGGTTGAGAACGCTCAGTATTGTAGGGCTGCGGAGCTTGTCTCGAACGGAGCCGCCCGTCGTCGCTGAAAGCGCCTCACCATCTGGCGCCTCGATCAAGTGAAAGCGGGACCAGTATGGCAATCACGTTGAAGCAGATGACGGGACGGGAGCGGTTGCTGGCCACGGCGGCAGCCCAACCAACGGACACCACGCCGGTCTGGTTCATGCGCCAGGCCGGGCGCTGCCTGCCCGAATACCGCGCCCTGCGTGAGAAGCACCCGTTCCTGGAGGTGGCGCGCACGCCGGAACTGGCGGTCGAGGCCACGATGATGCCGATCGATCGCTTCGGCGTCGATGGAGCCGTGCTCTTCGCCGATATCATGTTGCCGCTCGACGGCATGGGCGTGGATTTCGAGATCCGGCCCGGTGTCGGCCCGGTCATCGCCAACCCGATCCGCACGGCGTCGGACATCGAGCGGATCTGGGTCGTCGATCCGGAGGAGGGCACGCCCTACGTGCTCGATGCGATTTCCCTCCTGAGCCGGACGCTGGGCGACCGCGCCGCGACGCTGGGTTTCGCGGGCGCGCCGTTCACGCTGGCCTGTTACCTTGTCGATGGCCGGCCCACCAAGGAGTACCCGAAGACCAAGGCCCTGATGTACGGGCGGCCCGACCTCTGGCACGCGCTGATGTCCAAACTCGGCGAGATCACCGCCCGCTATCTCGAAGGCCAGGTGCGCAACGGGGCCGACGTGGTGCAGCTCTTCGATTCATGGCTGGGTCTCGTCGATTCCCAGACGTACCGGGAGCGGGTGGCGCCCTATACGGCGGCGATCTTCGATCGGCTGCGGCCACTGGCGCCCACGATTCACTTCAGCACCGGCACCGTCCAGCTGCTGCCGGAGATCGCCGCGACCCGGCCCTCGATGGTCAGCGTCGATTGGCGGTTGCCGCTGGACGCCGCCTGGGAGGCAATCGGGCCAGACCTCGGCATCCAGGGGAACCTCGATCCCACCATGCTGATGGCGCCGTGGGCGACCGTCGAACGCAGCGCCCGGGATGTGCTGCATCGCGCCGCCGGACGGCCGGGCCACATCTTCAACCTGGGCCACGGCCTGTTGCCGGAAACCGATCCCGACCAGCTGAGCCGGCTGGTCGAGCTGGTTCATGGATATGGCGCTGAATAGACGCGAAGGCAACGCTCATCCGGGTCTGACCGCAGGGGGCTTCGTCCTATACTCAATCAAAGCTTTTGGGTAGAGGAGGAGTCTCTTCCCGCCGCATGCGGGTTACGGAACTACGGGAGCACACAAGGTGCTCCCCTACCGGGATTCGGGCTCCGATGACCACGCCCAGGAATGACCGGGAACGGGTGGAGACTGGCTGCAATGCGGCAGATGCAATCACTGGACGCTCCGTCGCGCGTGCTGGTGGTGGACGACGAACCGAATATCCGGGAGATGATCGCCATCAATCTCCAGCGCGAGGGCCTGGAGGTCGCGTTCGCCGAAGACGGCCTCGGGGCTGTGGACACGGCGCGCGCTTACCAGCCCGACCTCATCGTGCTCGACATCATGATGCCGGGCATGGACGGGTTCGACGTCTGCCGCACGATTCGCCAGGAATCGACCGTGCCGATCCTGTTGCTGTCCGCCCGTGGCGAGGAGATCGACCGTATCGTCGGCCTCGAACTCGGGGCCGACGACTTTCTGGTCAAGCCGTTCGCGATGCGCGAACTGGTCGCCCACGTCCGCGCCATGCTTCGCCGCTCCCGGATGTCCCCCGGCTCAACGGAGGCTCCGGCTGGGCCGCCCACGCCCAGGCAGCCGGACCAGCACCAGGTGATCCGGGCCGGCGATGTCGAAATCGACGTGGCTCGGCGTCAGGCATCGCTCGGCGGATCCGCACTTTCCCTCAAATCCAGGGAGTTCGACCTTCTGGTGTACTTCGTCCGGCACCCGGGCATCGTCTTGTCACGTGACGCCCTGCTGCGCGAAGTGTGGGGCTATGACCACCCGGTCGATACCCGAACGGTGGATGTCCACGTGCGCTGGCTACGGCAGAAGATCGAAACCGAACCGAGCGTCCCAATCCGGATCGAAACGATGCGCGGGCACGGCTACCGTTTCGTTACCCATGAATCCTGAAGGGTTCCGGGCAGCGCCAGTCCGCCGTCCGTCCCCGCTGACGGCGGAGTGGGCGCCGAGCCTGTCCAACCGTCCGATCATGCCGGGGCCGCTGCGCCTGCGGCTGGCCCTGCCCTTCGTCCTCCTTTTCGTCACCATCCTCCTGCTGCTGAGCGTCTTCCTCGGGTCACGGGCTCGTGAGCTGTACGTCGACCGGCTCACCGAAGAGTTGGGCATCCAGGCGTCGATCCTTGCCGATAGCGTGGGCCGGGAGCTCGCCGCCGGGGCCACGCCGGACGACATCCAGGCGCTGGTGCTGGCGCTGCCGGAGGACGTGACGACCCGGATCACGATCATCGGACCCGGCGGCGACGTCTACGCCGACAACGTGAGCGATCCGCGAGCCATGGAGAACCACGCCAATCGCCCCGAGATCGTGCGGGCGCTGGCTCGTGGCGAAGGCTCATCGTCGCGCGAAAGCGCGACGTTGGACGAGGCGTTCCTCTACGTCGCCGTGCCGATCTCAGATGTGGATGGGGCGGTGGCTAGGGTCGCGGTGCCAATCGACGAGGTCCAGGCCACGGTCCAGACGGTTCGGTTGTGGATCGTCGTTGCCGCCGCCGCCGCGATCGCGATGGTGGTGGCGATCGCCTGGTTCATCGCCGGCCGGATCGCCGGGCCGCTCGAGGAGCTGCGCCAGCAGGCGCACGCCGTTGCCGCCGGCGATCTCTCGGCCCGGGTCGACCCGTCCGAAACCCGGGAGTTCGCCGAGGTTGGCTACGCGTTCAACCGGATGACCGAGGAGCTTCAAACGTCCCACAACGCGCTGGACCAGGCCCGTTTGCGCCTGGAGGCGGTCCTGGCCCAATTGGCAGATGGGGTGGTGATCACGGACGACGAAGGCCTGGTGCTGAGGATGAACACGGCTGCGGAAACGTTGCTGGCCGCGCGCGAGGCGCCCTCGATCGGCAAGCCCTTCGTTCAGGTGGCGCGAGACCACGAGCTCAACAGCCTGCTCCGGTCCGCGCTCGATGGCCAGGAACATTCCGAAGCGGCGGTTGAGCATGGCCTCAATCGCAGGACCCTGTTGACCACGGCCCAGGTCGTCGAGGATGCGCGGGAACGGCTCGGACTGGTAGTGCTGCGAGATATCTCCGAGCTGCGCCGCCTGGAAACCGTCCGTCGCGAGTTCGTTGCCAACGTGTCGCACGAGCTGCGGACGCCGCTGACCTCGATCCGGGCGATGGTCGAGACGCTGGAAGCCGGAGCGATCGACGACGCGGCGATCACCAGCGATTTCCTGGCCCGGATCGTCGGCGAGGTCGACCGACTCAACGCCCTGGTCGAGGACTTGCTGGATTTGGCTCGACTCGAAGCTGGCCGCACGACGCTTGCCTACACGACGGTCGATCCCGTCGAGCTCGTGCGTCAGGGAGCCGACCGGTTGCGGCCCCAGATCGACCGCGCCCAACTGACGATGGATGTCTCGTCCGAGGGCGAATTGCAGCCGATCAGCGTGGACCGGGTTCGGCTGGAACAGGTCTTGATCAACCTCGTCCACAATGCCATCAAATTCACGCCGGTCGGCGGCTCGATCCAGCTTCAGGTCCGTCAAGGGGGCGATCAGACCACGATCGAGGTGCGGGATACAGGGATTGGGATCGCCCCAATCGAGCAAATCCGGCTCTTCGAACGCTTCTATAAATCGGACAAGGCTCGGCGCTCCGACGGCACCGGGCTGGGGCTCGCCATCGCCAAGCACATCGTGCAGGCGCACGGCGGCACGATCGCGGTCGAAAGCGCGGTCGGCGAGGGCTCCACGTTCCGGATCGAGCTGCCGAACCGCAAACCCAAGGCGAGGGAGTTGCGGCGCCGCCTCACGGCGGCAGCGGTCGCTCCACCTTCGGGGCAATGATCCGGCCCGGTAGCGATTCCGGCGCCTTGACCGCGAAGAGGACGCCGCTGC
>JBGTNF010000357.1:0-4317 GCA_041743205.1 Thermomicrobiales bacterium
CCCAGGCGCCGGGACCGGCGTCCAGCGCGAACCGCAGCGGCGGAGGCATGGCTGGTGGCACGGCGTCAGGCGGCGCGGTAATAAAGGATGACGCCGCCCTGCCGTTCGTCGCCGTGCTGGACCACGAGGCCGTCGCCGCCGTCGTGCATGCGATAGGCGTCTCCGCGTTCGAGCGCCGCAGCCGTATCGGCATCGACGAGCTGGGCGAACATCGAATGCTTGCCGCAGTGCCAAACGTGGTCGAACCCGTCGACCGGGCGCATCCGGTGTTTGTCGCGCGGGTGCCGACGGCCGACTTCACAGGGAGGGTTGGGTCCGGAACTGGCGGACCCGGCGCTGCTGACATCCATGGGTTGCTGCAATCTCCTCGATTCCGTCCGCGGGCGCCTGCCAATCGTGGGAAGTATCGCCCATCCGTGCGTCCAACCGGCTCCCGCGTTCGGTCACCAGCAACCCGCCCGGCCAGACGCGAAGACGCCGGCGCCCTGTGGCGCCGGCGTCTTCATCGATTGTCCCGCAAGCGGAACGGGTGCTGATTACGCCGCTGGCGTGGCGGCCGGGGCCGGGGTGTTGTTGACGAGGTAGACCTCGATGTCGAGGTCATCATCATCGTCATCGTTCTCGATGATCGCGACGCCGCTGTACGGCGACTCGCCCTGCGAACGAAGACCGAAGACAAGGTCGTTGCCATCCTCGAAGGTGTAGGCGCCGATCGGGCCACAGGCCACGATCGTCGTGCCCTCGGCGTCGAAGACGGCGAGGATGTGATCGGCGGCGAAGAGATCATCGACGGTCAGGCCGAGATCGACGCCGTCATCCGGCGTGCCGTGAACGACCTGGGCGCCCGGCGCTCCGGCTGGCTCGCCTTCGGTCGGGGCATCGCTCGGCAGCCGCACGAGATTGTCGAGCGCGAGCACTTCATCGCCCGGCATTTCGCAGGTTCCGGCGTGGATCGCCACCGGGAATTCGAGATCCTCGTGTACCGCCATGGCAGACGAGGCGCCGAACGCCATCGTTCCGGCGACCGCAACCGCGCCAACGCGAACCGCGAGTGATTGTCGAGTCATGCCAAACACCATGTAGTAATTCTCCCTGGTCATCCGTGGCGGCCGAACCATCTGGTCATCGACCTGTTCCTCATGGCGGCAACCTGCCGCGCATGTCCGTTCGTTTGCACGAGGCAAACGACGTGATGCCGGTTGATACGCGTGCGACAAGGTTTTGGATGCTCGACGCCCCTCGATGCACTCCTCGAAAGGGCTATCCAGGCCGTCACACCCTGTCATCACACAAAACGGGTGGGCAAGCTGCCCACCCGTTTCGCGCGCAAGCGATGATGCTTGACGATCGCTCCCCAGATTACGGGATGCGACTCTCGGATTCACAACCGAGCGCCGTGTCGGTTCCAGATCCGCCGTCACAATTGTCGTTGGTGCCCATGGCGTTTCCAGCCGGCGTATCGCCGAACAACATGTCGTTGCCGGAGCCGCCGCCGAGCGTGTCGCTGCCAGGTCCGCCAATCACTTCGTCGCTGCCAGAACCAGCGTCGAGGACATCGTTGAGTTCGTCACCGTAGAGCTCATCGTTGCCGGAGCCGCCAACGATGGTGTCGACGCCAGCATTCATGTCCGGATCGCCCGCGACGCCGTCATCCCGATCGCCGATCAGGATGTCGTTGCCGGAGCCGCCGTCGATGAAGTCGCTGCCGCCGCGAGCGCAAACGACATCGTCGCCGCCGCCGGCGCTAATGGAGTCATTGCCTTCGGAGCCGATGATGACATCGTCGCCCGATGTGCCCTGGATGTTGCCTGATTGACCGGTGATTTCGTTGTAATCGCCGGAAGCGATCGCCACCTGGCAGTCATCCTCATGATCCGCCAGCACAGTGCCAGCCGAGAACGACAATCCAAGGACTACCGCAACCAACGCAATTGGTGCTCGAAACTTCATGGTTCCTCCTCGTGGTGATCCTCGGAGACATGGATGTCCATGATCCTGTGTTTTTCGCGCATTCGGTGCTACGGGAATCGTGGCTGGTTTTGGATCAGGCAATGAGCGAACCGGCTCCCGGCCGAATCTCGACGAACGCCAGGTTCAAGGCGGTGATCCTTTCCTCCTCGCTACGCCGGGACATGGACCCAAATGCGCCACGCCGGCAGGTTCGATGCGCGGATGCCCAAGTGGAGCGGATTGGCGCGAACGCGACGTGACAATCGACCGTTGTACCGATTCGTTCGCCGCCCTCGTCGTTCCATCATAGCCGCCCCGCTACGACTTACAACCCCCGGCCAGCGCGGGCCGAATCCCAGGGTGGTCAGTTACGGGTACACCCGCTTTCGTACATCGGATTCATTCGCCTTGACGGGCGTTCACGATCGCGTCGTGACGCCAGCGGTCAAACTCGGTGATTCGATGTCGCCGCCGCGCCGCGATAGTTGCCGGTTGCGGTAGCCAGCGTCGGTTGCGGCCAACTCCTGCCGAGCCTCAAGGCACGGATCAATCAAGATGCCTGGACACATCCATCCGCTGGTGGAGCACACGAACCACGTCTATGGTCCCGTCGACCTCCCGGTAGTACACCGCGTGAGAGACGAATGCGTTTTGGAATAGCCAAGCCGGATGTCGCCTGCATTCCTGCCTTGTCGCGTACCGGCGGCGACGTCGACACACATCTGCACGATGCCCTGGACATACGAATCGGCCTGCTCGATATCCCAGCGATCTGCCGTGTAGACCCAAATCTCGTCCAGATCGGCTCGTGCCCGAGGCGAAAAAACGACGTCGCTTATTGGCCACGACCGGAACGTTTGGCCGCGAGGAACTGAACGATGTCAAGCGGCGCGGATCGGCCGCTTTGCTCGCCATCGTTCAGGGCCGACCGCAATGCATGCAGGTGGATTTCATGGTCTTCGAGCAGTCGCAACCCCGCCCGCAAGACATCGCTCGCCGAGCCGTATCGTCCAGACTCGACTTGCTGATCCACGAACGTGGCGAAATGGTCGCCCAAACTGACTGACGTGTTTCGGGCCATGCGGCGCCTCCTTGTCTGCTCCATGGTATACCAATTCCTGGTACCACGAATACTCTGCCCTTATCGACTGGCCGGCTCAGCGCACCGCCGCCTCGATGATGGCGAAGCGGTTGCACGCCGAGTCGAGCAGCGCGTGGCAACCGATCGGCAGCGTCTGGAGCGGCGTGGTGTGCCCGGTGTCGGTGTCGGCCAGCACGGGGAAGCCGAAACGCGCCGTGCGTTCGACGATGACGTCGTACAGGCGGGTCCTGTCTTCGTCGCTGTAGCCGTAGGGCCTCGCCACGACCAAACCGGTGATCCGGTCGAGGACGCCCATGTTCTCGTAATCCATCAACATCCCGTCCACGTCGTCCGGCGACGGGCGCTCCTCCGAGGTCTCCAGGAACAGGATGGCGCCGGTCCAGTCCGGCCACCACGGCGTGCCGCGCAGGTGTTGCAGGCTTTCGAGGCAGCCGCCGACGAGTGGCCCCTGCGCCGTACCATTCCGCAGCCAGCGCCAGCCCGTCGACGGCTCCCGTCGCCTGGGGCGGGTGACATCTTCGCCGGTCGACCAATCCAGGCGTTCCTCGGTCCACCAGGCGGAGGGCGCCAGGTCGCCCATCGGCGCCGCGACGCCAATCGCGCGCAGGGCGCTTTCCCGGGCGAAGGCGGGCATCTCGGGAAACTCGGCCCAATCGGTCAGCAGGCCCGGGCCATTGAAGGTGACCAACCCGGTTTGCGACCAGATCGCGACGTTGAGCACGGTCATGTCCGAGAACCCCATGAAGACCTTGGGATGCTCCCGGATCAGGGTCCAGTCGATGAGCGGCAACAGGTGGCAGCTGTGGTCGCCGCCGATCGTCGCCAGGATCGCGGCAGTCTCCGGATCGGCGAACATGCTGTGCAGGTCGGCGGCGCGGTTCTCGGCCGTATCCGACACGTGACCACGGTTGTTGAAGGCATGATCGGCGATCCTCACCCGGAATCCGAGCCGTTCGAGTTGGGCGATGCCGCGCCGGGCGCGCGGCAACAGCGCCTCGCCGCCGAACCACGACGGGCTGACGACGCCGATCGTATCGCCCGGCTTCACGGCTGGAGCCAGGATGGTGGCCGGTCGTGAGGCCGCGGCTAATCTCGTGTCCATGGAGTTGACTCCCAAACGTTGTCGCCGGCGCCAACGTTTCCAAATTACTCGTGGCTGGGCGTAAGCTCCAACGAGTGATCGCCGCGAACCACGATCAGGACGACCAGCCCGACCATCAGAATCGCCGCCACCTGGAGCGAGTACGGCAGGAACACGGCCAGCA
>JBGTNF010000358.1:0-3232 GCA_041743205.1 Thermomicrobiales bacterium
GCGGGCAGGCGTGGTCCGCTCCTTCAAGCCGACCGGGCACCGCCACACCGCCGAGATCGTCCAGGAATGCACGTTCGAGGGCCGCACGCCCAGTATCTCGTTCTCGGCCACCTCGACCGACGCCGTGCGCGGCATCCTCGCCACCTCGCACGTCTTCACGAAGGAGCCGCTGGAAGACAAGGACCTCTGGAAGATCTACCGCGCCGCCTACAAGGACGAACCGTTCATGCGGCTGGTCAAGGAGAGCAGCGGCATCCACCGCTACCCGGAGCCGAAGATCCTGAGCGGCTCGAACTACGGCGACGTCGGCTGGGAAAAGGACCCGCATTCGAACCGGATCGTGGTCCTGGCGGCGACCGACAACCTGATGAAGGGCGCGGCGGGCCAGGCGGTCCAGGCCTTCAACATCCGCCTCGGCTTCCCGGAGGAAACCGCGATCGATTTTCCGGGCCTGCACCCGGTGTAGTGAGCACCCACTTGGAGAACGGTTCACCAGACCCGTCATTCTGAGCGGAGCTTGCGGAGCGAAGAATCCCCCGGCGAAGCCGGTATATGGCCGGCCGGTCACACGTACCGCCTTCGGCGGGGGATCCCTCGCAAGCTCGGGATGACGATTGTCGGGGAGTCTGGTAGGCATGGACCTTGTGCCCGCCCGCAATCGGTGGCCGGCATGAGACCGGCCAGTACGAGATTCGTAGGGGAGGACCTTGTGTCCTCCCGCACACGGGAAATGCATCATGCTCGTCATCAAGATCGGGGGCGGGGCGGCAATCGGCGCCGACGCTTTCGCCAACTTCGCGGCCGATGTCGCGACCATCGATGAACCGCTCGTGATCGTCCACGGCGGCAACGCCGAGTTCAGCGCGCTTTCCGACGCCCTCGGCATGCCGCCCCGGATGGTGACATCCAACAGCGGGCGCGTCTCCCGCTACGTCGATGCCGCCACGATGGACGCGATGCTGATGGCCTACTGCGGCAAGCAGAACAAGCGGCTCGTCGCCGCCTTCCGCCAGGCCGGGGTCAACGCCGTCGGGCTCTCCGCGATGGACGGCGGGATTGCCGTGGGGCGTCGCAAACCGGTGATCCGGGGCACGGAAGACGGCAAGACGCGGGTCTTCCGCGACGATCACGCCGGCACGATCGAGACGATCGACACGACCCTGGTCACGACCCTCATGGTCGCCGGCTTCGTCGTGCTGCTCACCCCACCAGCCCTGGCCGACGAAGGCGTGCCGATCAATGTCGATGGCGACAAGCTCGCCCTCGGCATCGCCGAAGCCCTCCACGCCGATGGGCTGCTCTTCTTCTCGGATACGCCGGGCCTGCTCGCCGATCGTTATGATGAGACGTCGCTGATCCGCGAGATCGATGCGGCGAACCCGGATGCGGCCCTGTCGGCGGCGGCGGGCCGGATGATCGTCAAGGTAGAATCAGCGATCAAGGCCGTCGAACGGGGAGTCGGGAAGGTTGTCTTCGCCGATGCCCGGGTCGCCAGCCCAATTACGCGGGCGCTGGCCGGTGGAGGGACCGTCGTGAGCACATCGAATCCGGTTTCGGCATGAGCGGAAAGATTCAGGCGGTCGTTTTCGACATTGGCGAAACGCTGGTGGACGAAACCCGCCACTGGGCCGCTGTCGCCCAGTACGCCGGCATCCCCCAGTTGACGTTGATGGGTGTGCTCGGTGGCCTGATCGAGCGCCGCGAGCACCATCGCAGCCTGTTCGGCTTTCTTCAGATCGAATCGGTCGACCCCAACATCTTCGGCTACCGGATCGAGGAGCGTGACCTGTATCCCGATGTGGTGTCCGTCCTCCGCCAGCTCAAGACCGCCGGTTACGTCATCGGGATCACCGGGAACCAGCCGCTTGGGGCGGTCCAGCAGGTGGCGGCACTTGGCTTGCCCGTCGATTTCATGGGATCGTCGTCGGAGTGGGGCGTGGCCAAGCCGGACCATGGCTTCTTCCGGCGGATCGCCGAAGGGCTGGGTCTTCCGTACAACGCGATCCTCTACGTTGGCGATCGGCTCGACAACGATGTCCTGCCCGCCCAGGAACTTGGCATGCACGCCGCCTTCATCCGTCGTGGCCCGTGGGGATACCTGCAGGCCAGCTGGCCCGGCGCGGCCGATGTGGAACATCGGATCGATGGCCTGACCGGGGTATTGAAGGTGCTCGAACGCATCGAGGCGAGTGCGGCGGCCACTGAAACCCGTACGTAGGGGCGATCCTCCGTGATCGCCCTTGGCACCCCCACGGCGATGAACGGGTCAACACGGAGGTTGACCCCTACGCAGATCGGGAGACCCTTCCTTCATGACCACTTCCACCGTATCCACAATCGCCAACCGGACCGACGCCGAGGTCCTCGAAATCGAACGGGCCGACCTGATCCCGCTCTACGCCAAGCGGGACATCGCGCTCGTTCGTGGTGAGGGCTGCTACCTCTTCGACGCCGCGGGCAATCGCTACCTCGACGCCATGAGCAACTACGGCGTGGCGTCCCTGGGACACGCCCACCCGCGCTTCACGGCGGCGATGACCGGGCAGCTGGGGCTGCTCACCACTGGGCACCAGAGCTTCGGGAGCGACGTTCGCGCCGAGCTGCTGACCGAGATCGCGACGATCGCGCCGGACGGGCTCAGCCGCTCGTTCCTCAGCAATTCCGGGGCCGAAGCGGTGGAGGCGGCCCTCAAGTTCGCCCAGGCCTTTACCGGCAAGCAACGGCTGGTTGCCGCCAAGCGCGGCTACCACGGCCGCACGCTCGGCGCGCTCTCGGCCACTGCCGACAAAAAGTATCGCGAGCCGTTCGAGCCGTTGCCCCTACCGTCGGTCCACGTGGCCTGGAACTCGGCGGAGGCGATCGAGGCCGAGATCGACGACGCTACGGCGGCGATCATCCTGGAGCCGATCCAGGGCGAGGGCGGGATCCACGTTGCCGACCCGGAGTACCTCCAGGCGGTCCGCGAGATCGCGACCCGGCACAACGTGCTCCTGATCGTCGACGAAATCCAGTCCGGCTTCCGCACCGGCGCGCCATTTGCTTCCGTTGCCGCGGGAATAACGCCGGACATCGTCGTCACCGCCAAGGCGATCGCCAATGGCTTCCCGATCGGACTGACGCTGGTGACTGACGTGATCAGCGAATCGCTGCCGGGGGGAGCCCACGGTTCGACCTTCGGCGGCAATCCCCTGGCCTGCCGGGCAGCCGTTGAAACGCTGCGCATCTTTCGCGA
>JBGTNF010000359.1:0-4136 GCA_041743205.1 Thermomicrobiales bacterium
GCCCGGCTGCTCGTGGCGGCGCTGGCGATTTGCGAGCGGATCGGCATCACCCTCGACCAGCAATCGCGCGAGGAAGTGAAGCGGATCGGGATGCTGGCCTGCGCGGGGTTGGGCGACGAGCGGCTCGACCAGGAATTGGCGGCGGGCAAGACCCTCGCCATGCCGGAGCTCATCGAGCTCGCCCTGGCGGTGACCCGCTTGCGGTCGGCGAACGCGCCGGCGCCGGCAGGAGCGCCGGACAGTGAGGATCTCCTGACCCCGCGGGAACGCGACGTACTGGCCCTGCTCACCGAGGGCCTCTCCAATGCGGCGATCGCGGACGCGCTGTTCATCAGCCAGCGCACGGTGACCACCCACCTCAGCCGGCTCTACGCCAAGCTCGAGGTATCCACGCGCTCCGAAGCGATGGCGCTGACGGCGCGCCGCAAGCTCCTCGAACGTCGCCCGGGGCCACAAGCGGACAACGGACCCGCGCGTCCTACGTAAGGCTGCGTAGGCTGCGTAGGCCGCGCACGCGGAATCCAGGCTGAAATACGATACCTCTACGATGTGGCGTGACCCTGGCTCCGGCATGATGCGTGGAACGAAACGTTCAAGCACGCATCAAGGACAGGAAATCCGTCATGAATCACTCATCCCACTCTTCCAGGAACTCGATGTCGTCGGATTTCATGACCTTCGGCAACGCAGGAATCGAACTCAACCGGGCGTTCGAACGACGGGCCGATGAACAGGCCCGCGACCGTTTGGCCGCCAACCTCACATCGCCGGCGGTCCGCCACCCTCTCCAGACCATGCGAAGCCGCATCGGCGCCGCACTCATTACCGTGGGTGGCGCCATCGCCGGAGCCGCGCCGTCCGCCGATCCGGACATCACCGGTCACGGCGCGGCCCAAACCTGAAACCAGCTGGCGGGCGATCCCTCCATCGCCCGTCCGCCGGTCACCCGGCCGTGCCGTGCCGCGGCAGGAGCATCACGTATTCCTCGTTCGTCCTCGCCGGGTCGTCCTCGTCCGCCACCGGAACCGTCTTCACCCACCGGAACCCCAACCGCCCGTAGACATGGATGGCCCGGGCGTTGGCCGGTTCCGGCGCGATCACGGCAAGCCACGTTCCGAATTCGCCAAACACAATCCGGTCCAGGAACGCCCGCAACACCGCCGTGCCCCAGCCGCGACCGCGCCACGCCGCCTCGCCAATGAAGAGATCGGTCGCCACCGCCTCGGGGTCGACATCGAGTTGCCGCTGGTAGTCGAGGTGATCGCCGAGCCGGTAGGCCTGGATGAACCCGATTGCCTGGCCGTCGATCTCGATCACGAAACCGCGAACCGGCTCGACCCCGTCGATCATCGGGCCGTATTTGCCGATCAGCGCGTCGAGGGCAAGGTCGGCTTCTCGCCACCACGCCGCCACATCCGGTTCGGCGAGCCACCGCTGCATATCCGGCAGGTCGGCCCCGGCCAGCGGACGAAAGCCGATGCGTTCGTCGCGGTTCATGGAGTCTCCCCTACCCTTCGTCACCTTCCAGCATCGCCGGGAATCCCGGACGCGCCGGCCACCCAGGCGACGGCGCGTTCGGGCGACCCCTTCTCCTCGGCGGCCGGCTCGTGCTGGAACCGGTAATCGTGCTTGCGGATGGTCTCGTCGAGATGAGCCAGTAGCGTCGCCTGTGTCGCCAACGCCCGCGCCTTGAGCGCATCGAAGGCAGCCCGGCCCGAGGCGCTGGCCAGAGCCGGCCGGAGATGCGGCAGGCAGAGGCCGTCCGAGGCCGCGTAGGCATCGCGGAATGGGTCGTTGCCGAGCCCCTTGAGCAACGTCCGGGTCAGGCGTGATTCCGTTTCCGTCAGCACCTCGCAGGCCGGGCACGGACGTGTCGGCAACGGCAGCGTCGAGCCGGCAGTGGCGCCTTGCCTGCCGCCGATCAGCGATGTCATCCGTCCGGCCAACCCGCCGCCGCGCATCGCCTGCCCCGTCAAGTCCCGCTCGATCGATCGGATCACGTCCCGGAACATCTGCGCCGTGCCGAGCACGAACGCTTCGTCCTGCCACTGGTGGGCGTGACGGTTGCAGAAGCCCTGCGAGGCCTCGAATTGGGCGCGGATCGCCGGATCGCCCAGCGCGTCGTAGTTGGTGGAGTTCATGTACTGCGACACGGCCCGCAGCGCGAGGCGGCACACCGGACAGCCCGGTTGCGCGAACGCGTCGAACAGATCGTGGTTGCCCTGGGTTTCGGTGGTTCGGGATGCGTGCATGAGCGCTCCGCCTGGGTTTGGTCGAGCTTTCGATAGCCAGCCTGGTTCAATGACGATCAGCGTGATCGCCGTCGCCGTCCCGATCATGCGGGTCCGGCGATTGCCGACGTAACCTGACCTCGTGCAGCGTGGACCCCTCGAATCCTGCAAAGCGCGGCCCATGTTTAGATGCGAGCACCCGCTGAGAATGGTAAATGCCCCGGTGTCCGGCAACGGTGTAGGCGATGAAGACCGCGATCCCGGTGTAGACGACGCCGTCGCCGCCGAACAGCTCCGCCCCCATGATCACACAGGCCACCGGCGTGTTGGCGGCCGCGGCAAAGACCGCCACGAATCCGAGCACGGCGAGGAAATCCGGCTCCAGTCCGAGCGGGCCGGCAAGCGTCACTCCCAGCGTCGCCCCGATGACGAACAATGGCGTCACCTCGCCGCCCTTGAAGCCGACGCCCAGCGTCACGGCGGTCAGGACCAGCTTGAACAGGAAGGCGAAGGTTGGGATGGCCTCGCCGCCGAAGGCGTCATCCAGCAACGGGAGGCTCAATCCGTTGTAGGCCCTCGTGCCGAACGCCAGCGTGATCGCGATGACCACGAACCCGCCCAGGAAGGTGCGCCTGACCGGGCGCGGCACGATCCATTTGGCGACCCGCTCGACAGCCGCCGTCATTTCGGTGAAGAGCAGCGCGACAAGCCCGAATGCGATCGCCGCAACCACGACTGGCAGCACCGTGCTCAGGGACAGGTCCGGAATCACGGTGTCGATGGTGTACAGCCCATGCTGCACGTCCAGGGCCCGGATCGTGAGATCGCCGGCGACGGCCGAGATGAGGCAGGGAATCAGCGCGTCGTAGCGCATGCCACCCAGCGCCAGTACTTCCATGGCGAAGATCGTCCCGGCCAGCGGCGTACCGAAGACGCTGGAAAACCCCCCGCTGATGCCGCACATCAGCAGGAGGCGCAAGAGTTCGCCATGAACCCCGAGCTGCCTTCCCAGCCAGCCGGCGATCGCCCCGCCCATCTGGACGGCGGTTCCCTCGCGCCCGGCCGAGCCGCCGAAGAGGTGGGTGACGATCGTGGCGCCAAGCACCAGCGGGAACATACGCAATGGGACCCGATCGCCATCGTCCAGCGCGTGGACCCGATCGAGGATCAGGTTGTTGCCGCCAGCAGCCGACCGGCCGATGCCGGCGTAGGCCCAGGCAATCCCGGCCCCGGCGAACGGAAGCAGGTAGACAAGCCATGGGGAACTGGCCTGGCGATCGGTAGCGATCTCCAGGATGACGAGGAAAACGGCGCTCGCGAGCCCGGTCGCTACGCCGATCACGACGGCCAGCAGCGTCCCAACAACCATCCAACGCGAGTCCATGACCACTCCTCAACCCATCCAGCCGCGAAGCAATGGCCCCGCCAGGAAGCATCAGGAGTCATCAGCATGGAACCATGCGGTTGATGGCGAACCCCATCGCCAGCGCGTTTCGATGCCGGGAGCGTAGCCGAGCCCCGATAATCGCGTCAACATCGCCCCGAAGGACCGGCGCCAATCCACCGCGAGGTGTGACGGGTTGCCGGACCCGTCCACCGGCGCAACAATCACGCACAATCCGGCATCGCCGTTACCCGAGGAATCCCATGACCGAATCATTGTCCGCCCTGGCGGACCTTGCCGCACGGCTCCAGCAGCTCGCCATCGCCTGCGGCGTGACCGTCGCCACGGCCGAGTCCTGCACCGGCGGCAACATCGCCCACCAAATCACGAGCCGGGCCGGAAGCTCCGGCTACTTCCTCGGCGGCGTGGTGTCGTACGCCAATGAGGTCAAGCGCCGGGTGCTGGGCGTGCCGGAAGCGACTCTCGACAATCCGGGCGCGGTCAGCGAGCCGTGCGCCCGG
>JBGTNF010000360.1:0-6551 GCA_041743205.1 Thermomicrobiales bacterium
CGCCGGCCTGCTTGAGGTCGGCGCGCCAGCCCTTCTGGCCGCCGCCCGAGGCCGAGCCGCCAGGCGTCCACGGGTCGAACTGCCGGGACTGGAACGTTTCGATCGAGCGGTACATGAACGGCTTGCCGATGAAGCCGCCTTCGAGCAATCGCCGCGCTTCGAGGAAGGCCGGCGTGAAGAGGTTGTTGTGGGCGCCCATGAAGATGACGCCGGTTTCGTTGACGGTGTTCCGGATCGTGATGCCGTCTGCCAGCGTGGTGCAGAGCGGCTTCTCGCAGAGAATCGCCTTGCCGGCCTTCGCGGCCTTGATCACGGCGTCGGCGTGGAGGTGATGCGGCAGGCAAATGTCGATCACGTCGATGTCGGGATCGGCGACGACCGCGTCGATCGAGTCGTAGACCTTGGCCGCGCCGTCGGTGTAGAGGTTGCTCATGGCCTGGGCGCGCTCGGTCGCGACGTCGGAGAAGGCCGCGATCGCCGCCTTCTTCGGGAACGCGCTCCAGCCGCGGGCGTGGACGTTGGCGATCCCGCCGGCTCCCAGGATACCTACTCGCAATGTTGAGCTCACGAAGTGCCTCGCTTCCGCATGTTCAGGTTCGTTCGATGTGCGCCAGGCCCCTGCCCGGCGCGTCCCCGATCATGACCCATCGCGCAATGGACATGTCGACAGACTCGCGGGCGATTGTAGCGTGCTGGCGAAATGGCACAAGGGGTTGTGCACAAATCGGAGCTATCGAACGCCACCGTCCGATCGGGTTGTCCTGTTTGGCATGCCTGTCTTCACCAGGTCAGTCCCATCGGGCGTTCCAGGAAATTCCCGTACTGATTCGCCACGCTGCCCAACGCCGCTCGTTCGTCCTCCGTGAACGGCTCGACCGGGTCGATCTCGATCCTCGCATTGCTGACGCTGAGGTGACGCCGCCACCCACCACGCCAGGCGCCGTCGATCACGACGTGGTGCACGAAGAGGCGCTCGGCCGCCGCTGCGGCCCGCTGGTTGGCCGAGGCGGCGTCAGGATAAGGGGATCGCCGGTTGTCCCGCGAGAAATACTCGTCGTAGTTGGGAAGCAGCCGCACGAAGGGCGGGGCGGCCGAAAGGTCCGGTTCGTCTCGACCCATCCACCAGGCGGCGCCATCGCGCTCGACGGAGTCGAGTCCGGTTGCCATCGCCGCGCCGCGCCGGGCGTCCGAAGCGGTCAGCCCGGACCACCAGGCCAGGTCGTGAGCGGTCGCGGGACCATGGCTTCGGAAGAACCGCGTGGCGAGCCGGGCGAGAGCCTCGTCGCGGTCGAGCGGGATCGCGGCGGGCGCCCGCTCATCGACCAGGGCGTAGGTGTGCTGCTTGCCCTTGCGGGAACCGCTGCAGACCAGGGCCTCGAGCTCGGCGTGCATCATGATGTAGGCAAGCCGCTGCCCGGTTGCGCCGAAACCCTGATCGGCGAGGCGCCTGCCGATCTCCGTGCGGGTCAGGTGATTCCCTCCGGCCAACATGCCGGCGACGAGCGACGACGTGCGGTCCAGGGTTTCGGGATCGAGCTCCAGTTGCCGGTATCTGGACGCGTTGAGGGCCTGGACGCGCGGCGCCGTCAACTCCAGCAGCCAGCGAATGTCCTCGGGCGTCACGAAATGCCAGGTTGGGCGCAACACGTGGGTGCGCAGGATTTCACCGCGATCGAACGCGGCGTCCAGGCCGGCATTGATGACTGTTGTCATGCGTTGCCCCACGGCCCACTTGGCGCCGTGGTAATCCTGCGCCTGCACGGCGCCCAGCCAGCCGACCACGTCGGCCGCGCGGTCGAACCGGGGGCCGATCAATCGTTGGTTGCGAAGGCGTCGCTTGTCGTCAGGGTGCATGGGGTCCTCGTCACCGATTGCCGTGCTGAGCCGCTGTCATGCCAACCATTATTTTGTCATTCCGACGAAGGAGGAATCTTCGCAACCGGCCTTCGGCAGGCCAAGATTCCTCCTTCGTCGGAATGACAGGCGGGCTTGCGCATCGCTGCCCTTGCACGCTCGGAACGGTTCCAGCGGAGAGCCGCGGCGACACTTCGAGTCACCCACCCGTCATCTCCGCCAGCTTCAGGACAGTCCGCCAGTTGCGGCTGGTGGCCGTGACGCCAAGCGCCTGGTCCAGGCCGTTGACCATGAAGACGGCGCCGGACATGCCGTTCGGATAGTGGAGGTAGACGTTGTCGCCGATCACCCGGTAGTCGTCGTCGCCGCGCTCGGCGTGCAACAGCGCTTCGACCAGGGCCGGCTCCGGTTCCGCGTCCAGGAAGCTGACGTGGAGGGTCTTGTGGCTGACCGCGTGCTCCGGCCACGGATTGCCGGCCACGATTCGCGCCAGCTCCTCGCCCGAACGAACCACGACCGGCACGGCGAGCCCATGATGGGACGCCAGCGCGGCGGTGATCGTCCGTCCCAGCTCACGGTTGTCCCAGTCATCGGTGGTCGAAAACGCAACGTTGCCGCTGTTGACGTAGGTCGCGACATCGTCATGACCGAGATCCTCGACCAGGGCCTTGAGGTCGGTCATCGCGATCCGCTTCTTCGCGCCGATGTTGATCCCGCGCAGCAGCGCGACGTAACGTGGCATAAGCATCTTTCCCGACCATGTGAAAACGGGGTGGCGATTCGCCACCCCGTTTTCATTTCGTCAATGCGACATCTAGCGGGTCGTCAGTCGGCGACGATCGCCAGGCCGACGCTCTCGCGGGCTTCGGCCGGGGTGACGCGGAAGTGGTCCATCGTCAGGCACTCGGTTGGGCACCAGTCGACGCAGAGGCCGCAGCGGATGCACGACCGCTCGTCGATCACCATCGCCGCCGCGAACGAGCCCAGCTCGGCGCGGGCCATTTCCGCCAGCTCCACGTCGTTGTCGATGCTGTAGATGCGGTCCGGCGAGATCATTTCGATGCACTGGTGCGGGCAGACATCGCCGCAGCTGTTGCAGAGGATGCAGCGGTTGCCGTCGATGTTGATGTTGAGCTGGCACTGGAGGCAGCGCTTGGCCTCCTCGAACCCGATCGGCTTGGTGAAGCCCATCTCGGTTTCGAGGGTGTTGTCCAGCGTGCCCATGCCGCGCTGCGGCACGGGCAGCATCGGCATCCCCTGGCGACCGACCCCGGCGTAATCGTCGCCCCAGACCAGGCGGCGGCTCATCGAGGTCATCGACCATTCGGCCACGCCTTCGGAGAGCAGGGAATTCGGGGTCGAGACGTGCTCGGTCGGAACCCGCGTGATTTCCATTTCCTTCACCTTCGGCGCCGCGCCGCGCAGCTCCTGGTCGATCAGGTCGGCCACGCGCTTGCCCTCGCCGATCGAGGAGATGAAGTTGGTCGGGTTGATGACGTAGTCACCGGCGGCCCAGATGTTGGCGATTTCACTTTGCAGGTTCTGGTTGAGCGCGGGCACGCCGCGGCGATCGGTGTTCGTGAACATCTCGCCGAGGAACCGGTTGTCCTGCTTCTGGCCGATCGCGGTGATCACCATGTCGCACTCGATCAGGAACTCGGAGTTCTTGACCGGCATCGGGCGGCGTCGGCCGGAGGCGTCCGGCTCGCCGAGCTCGTTCTTCTGCATCTCGATCGCGATGACCTTGCCGTCCTCGTCGCCGAGCACGCGGGTCGGGGTGACCATGTACATGATGTCCACGCCCTCGATCTCGGCCTCTTCGAGTTCGAGTTCCTCCACCGGGATTTCGTTGACGGTTCTCCGGTAGGTCATCACCGAGCGCTCGGCCCCGAGCCGGAGCACGGTGCGCACGCAGTCCATCGAGGTGAACCCGCCGCCGACGGTCACAACGCGGCGCCCGACCCAGACGTCTTCCTGCCCGAGCGCCGATTCCTCCAGGAACTGGAGCCCGGAAACCACACCCTGCAGCTGCTCGCCCCGGATGCCCATCTCGCTGGCCACCTGGCAGCCGGCGGCGAGGACCACGGCGTCGTTGCTGGCCGCCAGGTCGCTCAGGTGAATGTCCTTGCCGACCTCGGTGTTGTAGTGGATGCGGACGCCGAGATCGGTGATCTGGGCGACCTCCTCGGCGATGACGTCGCGCGGCAGGCGCCATTCCGGCACTCCTGTCCACATCACGCCGCCCGGTACCGGGAACCGCTCGTAGATGTCGACCGAATAGCCCTTGCGGGCGAGCTGGCGGGCGACGGTCAGGCCGCAGACCCCGGCGCCGACCACGGCGGCTGTCTTGCCGTTGGGGGGCGGCGCGTTTTCGCGCCGCGTTTCGCCGCGGTAATCGGCAGCGACCCGCTTCAGGTAGCAGATGCCGATCGGGGCATCGACCTCCTTGCGGCGGCAGGCGTCCTCGCAGGGACGGGCGCACATCCGGCCGAGGCAGCCGGGGAAGACGTTGTGCTCGCGGTTGAGCTCGTAGGAGTCGGCGTAGCGGCCATCGGCGATGAGGGCGATGTAGCGGGAGATATCGGTGTGCGATGGGCAGGCCGTCATGCACGGGATGTTGTCCGAGAACCACTGCGGATCGCCGGTGTAGATCGGGTAGCGCTTGCCGTGGCGCTGGATGAAGGGCGAGTAGAACGAGGCGTCGACGAAGGCCAGCAACCGGATCCGGCGGCTGTCCTCGACGTCGATCTGGTCGTAGCCCTGGCCGGCAATGCCGAGCGAGGCAAGTTCGGTGGTGGTCATCCCGACTTCGGAGGAATCCATCGCACGGAAGCGATCGGCGGGGGCGCCGCAGGAGGGACAGGCATCGGGCGGGGCGGCGCCTTCATGGATCCAGCCACAAACTTTACATCGGAACATGCGTGGATCTCCGGTGACGCGGTGTCGGACGGCTGGCCCGTGATCCTCGCCAGTGATGGGGCGTCGAATCGGGGCGAAACCGGTCCTACTCCGGGTGAGTACAGACACCCTGAAGTATACCCGGCGCCGACCCCCACCGGGTTGCCCTTTGCCCAGCACAGCGGTACGACTGCCAGACCGTTGCCAGGACGGGCGTGGCCCCCACGCTCGGGCCCAGCTATACTCTTACTATTGGTAAGTTCCACCTTAGACCCGGCAAAGGAGACAGGCATGAAGGTTCAGGTCGTTCAGGATTTGATTTGTCCGTGGTGTTACATCGGCCACCACAACCTGGAAGCGGCGATCCGGGAGTGGACCGCCGCCACCGAGGCCCCGGTGGAGATCGAGTGGCTGCCCTACCAACTCGATCCGATCGCGCCGGGCGAACCCCAACAAGGGTTCCTCGAACGCTTCGCGGAACGCAAGGGCATCGCTTCCGACCAAGCCGGGTCCATGTTCGACCGCGTGACGGAGGCCGGGGCCGCGGTTGGCATCGCCTTCCGGTTCGACCGGATTACGGTCGCCGTCGACACCATGCCAGGCCACATCGCGATCGCGGCCGCGCCGCTCGTTAAACAGGGCGACCTCGTCAATCGACTGCACCGGGCGTATTTCGAGGATGGCAAGGACATCGGCGAGGCGGTGGAAATCGAGGAGGCGGTCACGGCGGCCGGACTGACCGAAGACGAAACGGCGGTGGTGATGGCGGCCATCGCCGATGTCGACGCCCGCGCTCAGGTCGAGGCCAATGTTCAGGCAGTCCGCGAAGCGGGGGTGACGGGCGTGCCGTACGTCGTGATCGACGACCGGTACGGCCTCTCCGGCGGCCAGCCGGTTGCCGTCTTCCGCCAGGCGCTCGACCAGGCTGCCGACCCGGCCCTCGTGTAGAGCCGTCGTTGCACAGCCTATTCGCGGCGCAGCTCCAGCACGATCTCGCGCCAGTAGCGCGTCACGGTCCGGCGGCTGATCCCGACTCGGATCGCGGATTCCTTCAACGTCAGGCCGTCGATGACGTGCAGGCGGAAGACCTCGTCCAGCGGAGATCCCAGCGAGGCGGCCAACGCGTCGAGCAACACCGCCTGTTCCGCCTTCGCCGTCGAGGCGTCGGCGATCAGCTCGCTCGTCTCGATCGGCACGCCGAAGGTCCGGGGCGGCACCGTGCGCTTGCCGAAGCCCCGGTAGACGGCGTCGCGCAACCGCCAGGGGAAGTTGGCCAGCACGTAACGCCCGAACGGAATCCCCGGCGACCAGCTTTCGATCACGCCAAAGAAGACCAGGTAGGCCTCCTGCGCCACGTCGTCCCGTTCCCAGAGCCCGTGGTCGCCGTGGGGAGCCCACGGAACCCGGATCCGCCGGGCGAAGCGCATCAGTTTCGGTTCGAAGGCCGTGTAGAGCGCGTCGCGAGCGGACCAGTCGCCCGCCTGGGCGCGTTCCGCCACTGGCCGCAGCGCGCGTTCGAGATGCGCGGAAATATCGTCCTCGATCCGGATCAGGGGCAGCAGCGTGGGGGCGGCGACGTTGACCGCCGGCGCGAGTGGATTGCGGAACCCCTCGGGTACGGCCACCAGTCGGGCGGGTTCGCCTGTGTCTGGGCGCCGAACTGGTCGAGGGAATGATGAAACCCGCTCGGGGCGGGTTGGTGATCGATCTGCCATGGTAGAGCCTCCCGGATGCCGCGGCGCGTCGCTGCACCGCGGTCAAAACGTCGTCGTGATGGGGAGGCTCTTCGGAGCTCGTCG
>JBGTNF010000361.1:0-15293 GCA_041743205.1 Thermomicrobiales bacterium
CGGCGGCACCCGTTGCGCCTCGATCACGGGCGCGTACGTCGCCCTGGCCCTGGCCTGCCGGGAGCTCGTGGCCCAAGGCAAGGTGAAACGGAACCCGCTCCAGTCGGCGGTCGCGGCGGTCAGCGCCGGCGTGGTTCGGGGCGTGCCGGTGCTCGATCTGGATTACAGCGAGGACTCCAAAGCCGATGTCGACATGAACATCGTGATGACGGACGCCAACGCGTTCGTGGAAATCCAGGGCACCGCGGAGCACGCGCCCTTCTCGCCCGAGGTGCTCCAGGCCATGCTCGACCTCGCCAGGGTCGGCCTCGCGGACCTCTTCGCCGCGCAACAGGCGGCGCTGGCGGGATAGTCATTGCAACGTGCAGCAAACGTTATCGTAGGGGCGGACCCCGGACGCATACTGGATCTGGCCAACCGCGTGCCAGGGTGTCCGCCCGGTTTTAGACAATCCCAACGCCGCCGTCCACCGTCATCTGGGCGGACACACCAGCGACAGGATTCGGATGGGCAGATGTCGTTCGCGGTCGCTGGAGGTCCGCCCCTACGATCTACGCGGAGTCCGGATCAACCCTTCGCGGACACCCGGGTAGCGGTCGTCCCGAGCTTGCGAGGGATCATCTCGCCCCGGCGCCGGGCAGAGACAAGCTGGCCCCGCTGGATATCCTGCTACCAGGGATGGTCGATTACGCAACCGAAGGCAATATCAAAGATCGAGGGCAATCTCGATCAGCGCCTGCTTGAGGGCCAGGGTCGCGTCTTGCGAGACGCCGCTGATCCGGAGGTGGTTCGGCAGCTTGGGGCTCTCGACCTCGAACACCGTGATGCCACGCTCGCGCAACCGGGGAACGAAGTAGGCCGACGAGCCGCGCTCGATCCGGGCCAGCAGGAAGTTGGACCACGAAGGGTACGGTGGGCTGATCATGCTCAGCTTCCGCAACTGCCGGAACAACCGTCCCTTTTCGATCATTACCCTGCGCACCGTTGCCTTGATCTCGGCCTCGGCTTCGAGCGCGGCCAGGGCCGCCACCACCGAAACCTGCGCCAGGCCCGAAGGGCGGCCCTGCGCGGCGATCTCGCCGGCGATCCGCGGGGGAGCAACGGCCCAGGCCAGCGGGAACGCGGTCAAGGCGGCGAAGGTCTCGAACGTTTGCAGCAATACGAGGTTGTCGAATTCCCGCACCAGCGGCCCCAGGGTGCGGGGACTGTAGGCCGCGTGCCGTTCGTCGATCACGACCAGCGCGCTTTGGCGGGAGAGCCGGACCGCTTCCTGCACGCTCATCACGGTGCCGGTTGGGTCGTTCGGCGAGAGCACTACCGAGGTCGCGCCATGCGGCAGGCTGCGGGCCACCGCCTCGACCGGCAGGGCGAAATCCTTGCCGCGCCAGACCTGCTCGACCTGGGCGTTGTGGCGCCGCAGCCACGCTTCCAGCACCGGATCGCTCGGCGGAAAGACGACCGTTGGCCCGTGGTGGCTGCGCCATTGGGCGATCATCGCGTGCAGCTCGTCGATCCCGTTGGCCAGCACGATCCAGTCGGAGGATACCCCCGCCCGGGCGGCGAGCCGCACGCGCAGGGTTTCCACGCCGTCCCGCGACGGCGATGACCAGGCATTGAAGCGCGTGACCGCGTCGATCACGCTTTCAACCGGTCCGTGGGGATTCGGCAGCAGGTCCAGCCGCCACCGGCGATCCGGGGCGACTGCGGCGCGCGCGCTCGTCTCGAACGCGTGCTCCTTCATTGCTCCCGCTCCAGGCCGCCCTGCGTAACCATCGACCGCTCGGCGCCCCAGGGGTCGGCACTGTCGCGCCCCTCGTGAACTTCTCGCACGTCGCGCTCGAAGCGCACGTCGTAGAGCATTGGGCGTCCAGTGACGAACGACGCCACGTTGCGCACCGGGGCCCCGCCCGGCGTTTGGCCGACGTGGTTGCCGAGGTGGGCGTGCCCGTGCAGCACCAGGTCCACCTGATGCTCATCGATCACCTTGCCCAGCAGCGAATTGCCCAACATCCAGTATTTGATAAGCGGCTCATTTCCCAGGGTCGACACCGTCGGCGAATAGTGCAGGACCACGATGTTGGCGGTGTTGCGCTGATCGACGAGTTCGTCGAGCGCGGTGTCGAGTCGGAGCGCCTCGCGCCGTGCGCGAATCCCGACGGCCTTGCTGATGCGCGCCGAAACGAGGTCCGGAACCTCCTCGGGCCAGAACCCGCCGCCGTATCCTCCTACCCCGGCGATGCCCAGGCGTCGCCCGTCGTCGAAGGTCATGGTTAGCGAGGCGCCGTCGAGCAACGTGACGCCCGATGATTCGAGGGTGAGGCGCATCGCCTTGCGCCGGATCCCGCGCCGATCGTGGTTGCCGAGCACGGCCACTTTCGGCATCCGGATGCCGGCCAGCAAATCCCGCGCCAGTTCGACCTCAGGGAGCTTGCCGCCCTCGGTCAGGTCGCCGGTGATCACCAGCAGGTCGGCGAGGCCGTCGATCGCCGCAAGGTCGTCCGCCAGCTGTTGCGGAATGATCGTCCTCAGATGCAGGTCACCGATCGCCGCGAGCCGGATCGGCTTGTTCAACTGGAAGCCGGCGGCCGGCGAGCCGTTGGGTGATTCCACACGATCCTCGACATGACGTGAACGGAAGGGACGATAAAGACCATGTGACAGTTCGGAGGCTCCGTCGCCTGCTGACGAGTCTACCGTATGCCGTCGCCGGGTCGCCGGGCCGGATGGACAGGCGGACCGGATCCGCCTGCGCCACCGCTGGGCCGTATACTGGCAACGGTGGCAACGACCACTCCATCGGCTCGGCGTAACCTGTGAGATAGCCCACGTGTCCCGATACATCCGTTCAATACGCCATTCCCTCTCCATGCTCCTGATCCTGCTGGCCTTTGCGCTGGGCATCGCGGCGCCGGCGCTGGGCGCCCCCGGCTCGATCGAGATGGCGGGTCGATCCACGGCGATCGCGCCGCCTGAGGTGACGGCCCAGGGCATCTTTTCATTCGACGCCGCCAGCGGCATCACGCTTTACGAAAAGAACCCCGACGAGCGCATGCAGATTGGCTCCACGGTCAAGGTCGCCACGGCCCTGGTCGTGCTGAAGCACGGCGATCCCGCCGACGAGGTGCTGATCGAGGAAGCGGATACCGTCGACATTACCGTCTATTCCAACATGCAGCTCCAGGCTGGCGACACGCTCACCGTCGGCACCCTGCTCTACGGTCTGCTGATCCCCTCGGGCAACGACGGCGCGAATGCCCTGGCCCGGCACGTTGGTCTCGGACTTTGCGGCTGCGATGACGCCACCGCGGCCAACGAGGCGTTCATCGGGGCCATGAACGACTACGCCGCCGAGCTCGGCCTGGAGAACACCCGCTTCGCCAATCCCAGCGGCATCGACGCCGAAGGCACCTACTCCAGCGCCCGCGACATCGCCACCCTGTTTGGCGAGTTGATGAAGAACGAGCGACTGGCCGGGATCGTCGCCGAGTCGGCCTACCAGTTCACGTCGGCCGGATCCAATCCGCGGACGTACAGTGAGGACTCCACCAACCAGTTGCTCGGCCAGCTTGGCGTGATCGGCGGCAAGACCGGTTCGACCGAGGATGCCGGCGGCTGCGTGGTACTGGCGCGGCAAGTCAACGGCGACGCCAACACCGTCATTACCGCCGTGCTTGGCGCCGATCTCGAGTATCAGGACAGCGTGATCGTCGATGGCTCGGACCAGCGCTGGGCCGATGCCCGGGCCATCTTCGGCGCCATGGACGAGCAGTTCAGCTGGGTCACGCCCGGCGCCGAAAACACCTTCCCCGGTCTCGCGGAAGAGATGGCAGTCTGGCAGGTGCAGTTCAACGACCCGCCAACCATCCCCTACCCCTCGTCCGGCGTGGCCGCCGCGTACCAGCTTGTGCTCGGCGAACCGGCGGAGGCTGCCGCCGAAGGGGGATCCGTCCGGCTTTATTACGATGAGGTGCAGGTGGGCAACATTCCTGTTTACGCCGTCACCGCGCAGTCGGCGTCGATTCCCGGCGAGTCAGGACAATAGGCATGCCCAAAGCGAAACCCGGTTCCGGGCACGACGACTCGCCGCCCGAGGGTGAACGGCTGCAGCGCGTGCTGGCTTCGCGCGGCGTCGCCAGCCGCCGCGCCTCCGAAACGATGATCACGGCCGGCCGGATCTCGGTCAACGGCAAGGCCGTGACCGAGCTCGGCACGCGGGTCGACCCGGTCAAGGACGAAATCCGGGTCGATGGCCGGATGCTCCAGCGCCAGCGCCCTCGCTTCATCGTGCTCAACAAGCCCAGCGGATTCATCACGACCGTCAAGGACGAGCGGCAGCGCTGGACCGTGATGGACCTGGTCGACGTGCCGGAGCGGGTCTACCCGGTTGGCCGGCTCGATCGGGAAACGCAGGGCCTGCTGCTGCTAACCAACGACGGCGCCGTCGCCAACCGCGTCATGCATCCTCGATACGGATTGACGAAGGAATATCACGTCATCACGGACAAGCGGCCGACCGACCTGCAATTGCTGAAGGTCAACGACGGGATTTGGGTCAACGGCCGCCTCGTCGAGCCGGACGAGTGCCGGCTGCTGCGCCAGACCCGCGAAGGCAACGTCATCAAGATCGTGCTCCACGAGGGGCTCTATCACGTTGTTCGCAACATGATGGAAACGGTCGGCATCGAGGTCGTCAAGTTGCGCCGCGTACGCCTCGGCCCGCTGATGATGCAGGGCGTGCCGCAGGGATCGTGGCGAGACCTGACGCCAGGCGAGTTGACCCAGCTCTTCGAGGCGGTGCACCTGCCGGTCGAGGACGCGGATAAGATCAACGCCCGACGCCCGCTCCAGTTGCAGCCAAGCGGCGGTTTCGTCCACAGCGGCGGCGAGGAAACGGCCGGTCCGCCAACGGCTCGGCCTGCTGCTCCGGCGACCCGGCCACCGTCCACTCGCCCGGCCACCACGCGCAGTTCAGGGAGACCGCATGACTCAGCACGACCATCGCCACGTCATCGCGATCGACGGTCCGGGGGCGGCCGGTAAATCGACCGTCGCCCGCCTCCTGGCCGACCGAACCGGCGCGATGCTCCTCGACACCGGGGCGCTCTACCGGGCGGTGACCCTGGCGGCGGTTCGGGCGGGTGTTTCTGAAAGCGATGCCGCCACGTTGACCGCCCTGGCTCGAGACATGGACATCGACATCCGGCCAGCGTCGATCGACGATGGCCGCCAGGTCGATGTGGTGCTCGACGGCGAGGACGTTACCTGGGCAATCCGCACGCCGGAGATCGACGCCCAGGTGTCGGAGGTCGCCGCGCACCCTTCCGTGCGCGAAGCGTTGCTCGACGCCCAGCGGAGCATCGCCCACGGCGCCAAGGTCGTCATGGTTGGGCGCGATATCGGAACCGTCGTCATCCCCGATGCCGGAACCAGGATCTATCTGGACGCCAGCGCCGGCGAGCGAGCCCGGCGGCGGCTCGTCGAACTCAAGGGCCGGGGCGTGGAATCGAGTTACGAGCGCGTGCTTGCTGACTTGAACGCTCGCGATGCCCATGATCTCGGCCGCGAAGCGGCGCCACTGGCAGTTGCCAGCGACGCGCTGGTCATCGATTCCGACAACCGCTCGATCGAGGAGATCTTGGGCGAGATCGAGCGGGCCGTCGATATGGCCTGGCAGGGAACCGGGGCGCCTCGTGGCTAGCCGCGATCCGGCTGCTGTTCAGGCAGATTTCGACGAACTCATGGCGGGAAAGCTGCGGGGCCGCGGATTCACCGCCATGCGGGCGGTGCTGGTGGTGCTGTGCCGCATCCTGTTGCGCATGAAAGTTCACGGCCTGAACAACGTGCCGCCCGATGGCCCGTTGATCGTCGTTTCCAACCATTTGCACAACGCCGACCCGTTGCTGGTCTGTGTCGCCTGCCCGCGGTTGCTGCACTTCATGGCCAAGAAGGAGTTGATGACGGTGCCGCTGATCGGCCGGATCATCCGCTTCGGCGGCGGGTTCCCGGTCGATCGCGGCAAGGCGGATCGCGAGGCGCTGCGCATGGCCGACCGCCGGTTGAAGCTGGGGATCGCCGTCGGCATGTTTCCCGAAGGCACGCGTAGCCGGAGCCGGACGATCGAGCGGGCATTGCCGGGCGCTGGCCTGATCGCACTGCGCGGCAACGCACCGATCATCCCGGTCGCGATCGTCGGCTCGGAACGATTGCCGTTCAACGGGGCGAAGCAGTACAAGGCCCAAAGGAATCGCCCTCAACGTGAGCGGGGCGTCACGATCACGTTCGGCGAACCGTTCCGGCTCGAGCCAAAGCCCGACGGCACGCGCCTCTCGCCGGACGAGGCGATCGACCTGGCGATGCGCGCCGTGGCCGAGCTGCTGCCGGAGGAATACCGGGGCATCTACGCCAACGTGGATGCGGATTCGTAACGGGTGATGCACATGGTTACGTGGATGTGCCGTCACGACGGGTTTCCTGGTCCCCGGCGGCGCGTCTCCGGCATCGCCTGTTCGCCCGAAACGTCGCCCAAAATCCACCGTGCGTCACGCGTTTCGTAGGGGCGGTCCAGCGGGCAACAAGCATTCGCCTGCCAGGATGTTTCCCGCCCGCGAACGCGAAGCGTTGCCAGTCCAGAGCGAAGCGTGGGAACCGCCCGCTCCCAACGTCGCAAGCCGAAGATCCTGCGCCTGCCAGCAACCAGCAACGACAGCGCAAAGCTTAGGTCCGCCCGCAGGTTTGGCCGGCACAAGACCGGCCAGTACGCGGGGCGCCGCCGCGAGTCGGCAGCGCCCCTTGCGTCATGCCAAGCGGACCCCACCGGCTGTCATTCCGAGCTTGCGAGGAATCTTCGGATCAACCCAACCCGGTGGTCAAAAGAGTCCTCGCAAGCTCGGAATGACAACGGGAAGGGTCCGCCATGAAGTGTCGTTCGCTATCCCTTGTCCGCCGCGAAATCGTCCTCAGCCAGCCACTCGTACTCGGCCTCTTCTTCCTTGTCGAGCAGCACGAACGAGCCGTCTTCCTCGTCCTCCTGCTCACCCCAGACCAGCTCGTGAGTGGCGATCTGCACCGTGTCGCCGGTCTGCACGCCCTGGCGGTTCAGTTCGGCCGTGATCCCGCTGCGGTCGAGCACGCGCTGGAAGCGTTCGCTCGCCTCCCACTGGTCGAAGTTGGTCATCCGGGTGAAGCGCTCGATGCCGACACCCGTCACCTGAAAGGCGTCCTCGCCGATGCGCACGATGTCCCAGGCGCGCGAATCGACGTTGCCGATGGTGTAGACGCGGCGGGTCGGTTTCTCGGCTTGCTGCTTGCGCTCTTCCGCCTCCATCAGCGCCTGCTCCCGAAGCGCCGCCCCGACCGCGTTGAACAGGTCGGGCACCCCCTCGCCAGTCGCCGCCGAGATTTCGAAGATTTCGAACCCTTCTTCGGAAAGCGTTTCGAGCAAGCGTGGCAGGTTGTCCCGCGCTTCCACGAGATCGACCTTGTTCAACGCCACCAGCATCGGCTTGGAGCCCATGTCATCGTCGAACGCGGCGAGCTCGGCGTTGATCGTGCGGAAGTCCTCAAGCGGGTCACGGCCTTCGAGCCCACCCGCGGCATCGAGCACATGAACCAGCACCTTGGTCCGGCGCACGTGGCGCAGGAACTCGTGACCGAGGCCGGCTCCCTCGGCCGCGCCTTCGATCAGGCCCGGGATATCGGCCATCACGAACTGCTGCCCGCCGGCGCCGCCCAGTGATACCACTCCGAGGTTCGGCGACAGCGTGGTGAAGGGATAATCGGCGATCTTCGGCTTGGCGCGCGTCGCGGCGGCCAGCAGGGTCGACTTCCCGGCGTTGGGCAGCCCGACCAGGCCAACGTCGGCGATCAGGCGCAGCTCGAAGCGCAACCAGCGTTCCTCGCCTGGCTCGCCCAGTTCGGCGATCCGGGGCGCCTGCCGGGTGGACGACTTGAAGTGGACGTTGCCGAGGCCGCCCTTGCCGCCCTTGGCGATCACGAACTCCTCGCCCGGATCGGTGAGGTCGGCGATCGGCTCTTCTCCTTCGTCGAGGTAGACCACCGTGCCGGGTGGCACTTTCACGATTTTTGAGGCGCCCTTCTTGCCGTGTTTCTGCCGGTCCCCGCCGCCGCCGCCGTTCTCGGCGTCGTAGTGCTGCACGTACTGGAACGGCAGGAGGCTGTTCAGATTCCCGGCAACCTGGAGGATGACGTCGCCGCCGCGCCCGCCGTCGCCGCCGTCGGGACCGCCCTTGGGTACGAACTTTTCACGCCGGAACGATGTCGAGCCGTTGCCGCCGTTGCCGGCCTTGACGAAGATTCTTGCCTGATCGACGAGCATGGGAGACTCCTGATTGGTTCTGGACACGGGTCGGGGCCGGAATGCCCATTGGCGTTCCAACACGGTCGACCGGGCTTGTTTTCCACGTACTTGGGATGCGTCGGGCGAATGGGCCATCGGCGACGGGGTCGCGGCGGCTTCGGTGGCGACGTGTACGCTAGCTTACTGCATTTCTGATTATGTTCGACGGCCCGCATTGGCGGACGTTGGTGTTGGAAATTTGGCCGCGCAGCCGCCGATCTTGTAGGGGAGGGCTAACGGGCACAAGGCGTTGCCCAATTTCATCGCCGATGCCCGTGTATGCCCTCCCGCTCAGCCTGGCAGAATCGCGCGCCGTTTGCCGGCCCATCAGCCTGGCAGAATCGCGCGCCGTTTGCCGGCCCATCAGCCTGGCGAAACCGCACGCCGTTTGCCGGCCTATCAGCCTGGCGAAACCGCACGTCGTTTGCCAGCCCACAGGCAGGACGTCAGGGTTGGACAAGCCCGGCGCACCAGACATCGTTCAGGTACGTTGAGCGGGAGGGCATACGCGGTCAAGATCAGGGATGGCCAGAAGTCTCATGCGGACCGCTAGCCCTCCCCTACAGGCGTCTTCGTAGGCTCGGAATGGCCCTACTCCAGATAGTCCCGGAGCATGTTGGCGCGCTGCGGCTGGCGCAGCTTGCGCAGCGCTTTGGCCTCGATCTGGCGAATCCGCTCACGAGTCACGCCGAACTGACGGCCGACTTCCTCCAGCGTTCGCGTTCGACCATCGTCCAGCCCGTACCGCATGTAGAGCACTTCGCGCTCGCGGTCGGAGAGCGTGCCGAGCACGTCCTCCACCTGCTCGCGCAGCAGCTGGCGGCTGGCGGCGTCGGCCGGGGCCGGCATTTTCTGGTCTTCGATGAAGTCGCCGAGGTGGCTGTCTTCTTCCTCGCCGATCGGCATTTCGAGCGACACCGGGTCCTGGCTGATCTTCAGGATTTCCCGGACCCGGTCCGCCGTCATTTCCATTTCCTTGGCCAGCTCGTCCGTCGTCGGCTCGCGACCCAGCTCCTGCTGCAGGCGGCGGCTGGTGCGTAGCAGCCGGTTGATGGTTTCGACCATGTGTACGGGGATCCGGATCGTCCGCGCCTGGTCGGCGATCGCGCGCGTGATCGCCTGGCGGATCCACCAGGTGGCGTAGGTGCTGAACTTGAAGCCCTTGTGGTACTGGAACTTCTCGACCGCGCGAATCAGGCCGAGGTTGCCTTCCTGGATCAGGTCGAGCATGCCCATGCCCCGGCCACCGTATTTCTTGGCGACGCTGACGACGAGGCGCAAATTGGCCTCGGTCAGCGCCACCTTGGCGTTACGGCCCGCCGCCTGGCTATCGTTCCAGCGGCGAGCCTGCCGCGCCTTCCGCTCGTCATACAGGCCGACGACGGACGTTTCTCCTGGCCAGGCGTCACTGGATTCCAGTAGTTGCTGCAGCGGCGAGGGCAGGAGATCCCATTCCACGGTGCGCAACCGGAGGTGTTCCTCCAGGCCGCCGGCCGCGAACTCATAGCGGTCGGCGATGGCCGTGACGGCCGGGGTGGGCAGGTTGGTGATCGGCAACACCTGGCCGATCGCCTGCGACTTGGGAATCGTGTCGAGGTCCGGATTGACTTCGACCCAGAGGTCGCGCACCACTGGCCAGCCAGCCCGGAAGGCGTGATAGACGGCCATCCCGACCTCGGTCGAGCTCGGCTCCAGCGTTCCGGCGGCGGAGAGTTGCGCAATGACCTTGGTGAGGTAGGCGCCGCGCTCCATCGCCTTGGCGAGCTCGACCTCGCGGGCCGCGCTGAGCAGCGGCACCCGGCCGATCTCGCGCAGGTACATGCGCACCGGATCGTCGAGGCTGACGGCGGCGAGGTCGCTGTCGGCGATGGCGGCGACGGTCACGCCGTTGCTCATCGAAATCTGGACGTCGTCTTCGTCGTCGTCTTCGGCGATCAGGGCCAGCGCGGCCGGTTCCAGGTCGGCATCGGAGTCATCGGCGATGAGCGAACTGAGGTCGGCCAGCCGGCCGGCGAGGCTGGCGTCATCGTCACCGGTAGTCTGGGGAAGCGAGCCGCTGGCCGAGGTATCGTCGTATTCGCCGGTGACGTCGTCGAGAACGTGATATCTTCGATGTTCGCTCAAGTTCGTGTCCCCCTCAACCCGCGAGCAACCCGGCCGATCCGGCAATCTCCGATGGACGACCATCCTCGGATCGCGGCTGCATATTCACTTAATGTGAATCCATCCCAATAGCGGCGGTGATCCATTCTTCTCCCGGAACCGGGCCCGCGGGAGGTTATGCGATTGGCGTCGGCGCCAGGTCGGGAGGTGAGCGCGCGCAGGTCGGCCCCGGTGCTCGAACTGTTAGCGTCGCGAGTAACGGAAGATACACGCCGCCGACCACGATTTCAAGCGTGGGCTGGACCGCTGGGCAAATGACCGCCTCGCCAACCTTGACGAAAGCACCAAAGCACCACCGGCCCGAGGCCTACAACGCACAAATGGTCATCGTGTGAGACCGCTTCAGGCATCGATATCTCCCCGAATCAGGTCGTCATACGTTTCGCGTCGCCGGATCACGCAATGGTTGCCTTCACCGACGAGCACGACCGCCGGGCGGGCCGCGACGTTGTAGTTGCTGGACATCGCCATTGTGTAGGCTCCAGCCGCCGGGATGGCGATCAGGTCGCCGGGTTCAAGCACCGGCAGGGCAATGTTCTCGATCAGGACATCCCCGGATTCGCAGTATTTGCCGGCGATCGTGACGGCCCGCTCTGCGCCCTCGTCGGTGCGGTTGGCGAGTGCCGCGGTGTACTTCGCCCCGTACAGTGTGGGCCGGATGTTGTCCGCCATCCCGCCGTCGACCGAGACGTACGTCCTCACGCCGGGAATGTCCTTGGTGGACCCGACGGTGTAGACCGCGACCCCCGCCCGGCCAACGATCGCCCGCCCCGGTTCTACCGTCAGGATCGGCAGCGGCAAGTCGTGGGCAGCGCAACCGCTCATCACCGCCTCGCCGATCGCCTGCGCCCACGACATCCGGTCGATCGGACGGTCCGACTCCGTGTAGGCGATGCCGAAACCCCCGCCCGGCGACAGGTGTTCGAGCACGAAGCCGTGGTGATCGCGCATCGTGCCCGCGAAATCGAGCAGGGCTTCGATCGCGGATATGGTCGCCTCGGTTTCGAAGAGTTGGGAGCCGACGTGGGCGTGGAAACCGGTCAGCCGGAGTCCGGGCGCCGCCAGGATCCGGGACACCGCCGCCTCGGCCTGGCCATCGGCAATCGGGAAGCCGAACTTGGAGTCGGTCGTTCCGGTGCTGATCTTCTCGTGGGTATGGACCTCCACGCCGGGATTGAGCCGGATCATGACCGGGTAAGGGTTGGTCCGGTCGCGGGTCATTTCGGCGAGCAGGAAGATTTCGTGGTCGTTGTCGATCACGATTTTACCGATATCCGCCGCCAACGCTTCGCGGAGCTCCTGGGGCGATTTGTTGTTGCCATGCAGGCTGATGTCGGCCGGCGGCATGCCGCCGCGAAGGCCGACGAACAGCTCGCCGCCGGACACCACGTCGAGCCCGAGGCCTTCTTCATGGAGGATGCGGACGAGCGCGGTGGTCAGGAATGCCTTGCCGGCGTAGACGACGCGGGAACGCGGGTAGGCGCTGGCAAAGGCGTCCCGGAACCCCCTGGCCGCCGCGCGCAAACAGGCTTCGTCGTATACGTAGAGGAGACTGCCGTACCGCCGGACAAGGTCGGCCATGGCCACGCCGCCGATTTCCAGCCCTCCATCGGGCGTGCGGCGGGCGGTTGTGGGCCACGGCGATCCCATCGGCTGTTCGCGGTGTTGTTCGGGCATGGATGTTCCTGCTCGTTGCGAAGATGGGCCGCACAATCGGAGTGGACAGGGTCGCCATCGATCGATCTGCCTCCGGCCGTACGGACAGTTGGCATTGTAGGGGGAATGGCCGGCCTCGCAATCCCGTTGTGCGGCGCCGTCGGGCGTGTCACCATTGCCGGGCGTACCGGAGGCAGGCGCCTCCCGCCCCCCGCGTCACGGAATACGAGAACATTCTCCCTTGAGCGATTCACAATCTGGAAACGACGCCGGGCGAACCGAGTCCGAACGGGGCGTCCTGTTCGGCGTCGCCGCCTATTCCATGTGGGGCATCTTCCCGCTCTACTTCAACGCCCTGGCCCCGTCGAGCGCGGTGGAAATCCTCGTCAACCGGGTCGTCTGGTCGACGCTGTTCTGCGCCATCGTCTGGCTCGTGCTGCGTGATCTCTCGTGGGTGCGGCCGCTCATCGCGGTGCCTCGCCGCCTCTTCCTGCTCTCAGTCGCCGCGTTCTTCCTCGCCATCAACTGGGGCGGCTACATCTACGCGGTGACGGTCGAGAACGTGGTCGAAACCTCGCTCGGGTATTTCATCAACCCGCTCGTGCTGGTGCTGATGGGCGTGCTGATCCTGCACGAGCGGTTGCGGCCGATGCAGTGGGCGGCGGTCGGGATCGGGGCGCTGGCGGTGCTGGTCATTGCGTTCGACTATGGCCGGCCGCCGTGGATCGCCCTGACCCTGGCGTTCTCCTTCGCAATTTACGGCTTCATCAAGAAACACGTCGGCGCCGACATCGGGGCGCTGGCGAGCATGACGACCGAAACCGTCGTCCTCGCGCCGTTCGCCCTGGTCGCCCTCGTCTGGATCGAGTTCAGCGGCCGGGGCACGTTCAGCGTCGATTGGCCCTGGCACGCGATCCTGTTGCTGGCGTCCGGCGCGATCACCGCCGGGCCGTTGATCTGCTTCGCTGCGGCGGCGCGGCGCGTGCCGCTGACGACGATGGGGTTGTTGCAATTCCTGGCCCCGGTGCTCCAGCTCATCTGTGGCGTGGTCATCCTGGGTGAAGATGTTCCGCCCGTGCGCTGGGTCGGTTTCGGCCTGGTCTGGGTCGCGCTCAGCCTGCTCACGATCGACTCCCTGAGGGCCGCGCGAGCGCGGTCCCGGCGCTCGACGCCGCGCCCGGCGATAAGTACCGGCGCCTGACACTGCTATACTTGCCGGGTGCAGGCGTTCCATTGGACGTTTACCATCTTGTTGTTGCGCGACGTGGAAATGCAGGCGAGATGTTCATTCGAACCGAGAGATAAGCGTCCATAAGCCAGGCCAGCCGCCTCCCCGGCGCGCATCCTAGCTGCAGCGCGCAATGGCCTCATTTGGGCTCGCGCGCCCTCTCCGTTTGCCCACATCTGACCCGCCTCTCATACCCACGGACGATTCCACATGGCCGCAACCACGATCCTGACCGTCGCCAACCTTGCCAAAACCTTCATCACGGAAGAGATCTTTTCCGGCGTCACCTTCCAGATCGCCGAGCGCGAGCACGTCGCCCTCGTCGGCGTCAACGGCGCCGGGAAATCGACCGTACTCCGGATCATCGATGGTCTCGAACACGCCAACGGCGGCGAGATCGTCAAGGCCGCCGGGCTGCGCATCACGTATCTCGCCCAGGAAGCCCATTTCACCAGTTCCAACACGCTGCGTGAGGAAGCGATGACGGCGTTCGCCCACGTCATCGACATGGGCGAACGGATGCGCCAGATCGAGCACGAGATGGCCGATGCGGGCGACGAGCTCGACGCCCTCCTGATCGAATACGACGGCCTCCAAACCCGGTTCGACCTGACTCGCGGCTACGACATCGAGCACCGCACCGACGAAGTCCTGTTCGGGCTCGGGTTTACCGAGGACCTCTTCGACCAGCCGGTCGATCGCCTCAGCGGCGGCCAGAAAACGCGCCTCGCCCTCGCCAAGGCCCTCCTCGCCGACCCCGACCTGCTCCTGCTCGACGAGCCGACCAACCACCTCGATCTCGAAATGCTGGAGTGGCTGGAAACGTTCCTCCGGACCTGGCCCGGCGCCTGCCTCATCGTGTCGCACGACCGGTACTTCCTGGACCGGGTGACCAGCCGCACGCTCGACCTCTCCTTCGGCCGCCTCGAGGACTACCCGGCTCCCTACGCGAGGTACCTGCCGATGCGCGAGGAGCGGATGCTCCGCCGGGTCAAGGAGTACGAGGAGCAGCAGGAGTACATCGCTCGGCAGGAAGACTTCATCCGCAAATACGGCAACGGCCAGCGCTACCGCGAAGCCAGGGGCCGTCAGAAGAAGCTCGACCGGCTGGAACGGCTGCCGCGGCCGATGGAGCACGACCGCCTCCACCTGCGGCTGGGCGGTCCGGTCCGCAGCGGCCGGACCGTACTCTCGACGACCGAGATGCGCGTTGGCTACACCGATCCCGACGGGCAGAAGACGCTTATCAATGCCCCGGAGCTCGAAGTCGAGCGGGGCGATCGAATCGGTCTGCTCGGTCCCAACGGCAGCGGCAAGACCACGCTCCTGAAAACGCTGATGGGCGCCCTGCCCGTCCTCGCCGGCGAGTACAACCTCGGCACCAACGTCAAGCCTGGGTACTACGCGCAGTCGCACGAACAGTTGCGCGGCAAGGAGAACGGCACGCCGCTCTCCGCGATTCTCGACACCGGGCCCATGAACGAGGAGTACGCCCGCACCTACCTCGGCCGCTTCCTGTTTACCGGCGACGACGTCTACAAGGCGATCAACGCCCTCTCCGGCGGCGAGCGGTCCCGCCTCGCCCTCTCGGTGCTGCTCCTCCAGCAGGCCAACTTCCTGATCCTCGATGAGCCCACCAACCACCTGGACATCCACGCCCGCGAGACCCTGGAGTCGATGCTCAACGACTTCGACGGCACGATCCTCTTCGTTTCGCACGACCGCTACTTCATGGACCGCGTGGCGACGAAGTTGTGGATCGTGGAGAACGAAACGATCACCACCGAGGTCGGCAATTACACCGACTACCAGCGCGCGCTGGGCCGCCGCGAGGCGCTGCTGGCCGAACCCGAGCCGGAACCGGCCGCCGCGCCCGTTGTCGCCGAGCCG